>CAIKWV010000345.1 GCA_903831165.1 uncultured cyanobacterium | reverse complement strand
GCCAGCCACAAGGGGAACTGCAGCAGGGGGATGTCCACCACCCGCTCGGCGGCATCAACCACGATGAAGGGCAGCTCGCCCCGCTCCTCCAGTCGATCGGCCCGCTCGATCGCCGCCTCGGAGCGCTCGAACAGCACGATGCCGCTGCTGGGGCCGAAGTCGTCGCGGCTGAGGCCGAGGCAATCCTGCAGGCCGCGGCGCCATTCCCCCAGCCGCTCCGGTTGGCCGGCCAGCACCAGGGTCTGGAAGCGATCGCCGTAGAGCTCGCCCAGGATGGCGATGGCGGCGGCGGCCACCAGCACGTTGCGATTGCGGCTGCCGCTGCTGGGCTGGGCGCCGCGACCCCCCTGAGCCAGACACCAGTCCTCGAGCAGGGCGGCGCCGGTGGGCTCCAGGGTGCGCCGCAGCTTCCAGGGATCGGCGTAGAAATCGGGCTGGCCGCCATAGGTCTTCAACAGCCGGCGGATCAGGGCCTCGTCCTGGCTGAACAGGCCGGCGGCGGCCGGCGCCGGGGCCACGGGGGCACTGGCGGCCGCCGTCTGCAGATCCAGGGGTGAGGGCTGCACCAGCACGGGCTGGGCCACCAGTTCGATCTGCTCGGCGGCCACCGCCAGATCCTGCAGCGCCCCGACCAGGTACTCCTGAAAGCCCTTCATGCGGCGGGCGATGCCATCGGACTGGCCGCTGAAGCTGCTGGCGATCTGTTTCTCGATCTGGGAGCGGCGCTGCTCCAGGCCGGCGATCTCCTGCTCCAGATCCTGGCGCCGTTGTTGCAGCTCCTGCAGGGCCAGCTGCAGCAGCGCCGTTTTCGCCTGGCCCTCGCCGGCGGTCAGCGCCTGGGCCGCCGAGGCCGGATCGGCCGCTGCTGGGGTCCGGTCCGTAGAGATGACCAGCTCCGCAGCGCCGGCCGGGGCCGCCAGCTCCTGGGGGAGCTGATCGACATCGGGCTGTAGCTCATCGTCTGAGCCGGGCGGCTCGCAGACAGGCGGGGTCGAAGGATCGGGGTCGGTGGGCTGGTCGCTCATGGCGTCGGGGAGGAGGCCAGATGGGGCAGGCGAAGCTGCAGTTGCTCGCGCAGTGCGCCGGCATCGAACAGTACCGGCAGGAAATGGATGCTGCGCTGTTCGCGGAAATAGAACAGCACCGGCAACTTCGGCCAGAACAGCGTCCAGCTGATCCAGCTGGCGTAGGGGAAGCGGCGGATTTCCGTCTCGCCTCGCCAGACCACCAGATCGGCCGATGCGAACTCCAGCCGCAGGCTGCGGGCCTGCAACAGCAGGAAGCCGCCGAACAGCACCAGGGCCAGGGTCAGCCAGCGCACGCCGCTCCAGAAGGGTGAAACCACCAGGCAGGCGGGCCCCAGCAGCGTCACCCCCAGGGGCACCCAGAAGCGGGGCTCGAGGCTGACACTGATGTCCTGGGCGGCAATCGCAGCAGGCTCCTGGGGCTGGGCCGGAAGCCCGGCTGGGGGTTCGGGGTGGTCGGGGCTGGCCAAGGCGTCGGTCCGTTCAGCAGGCTCTGATCTACAACAAAAAGCCGCCGGTGGGTCCGGCGGCCTGGCTGGGAAACTGGCATGGTCTGGCGCCCAGAGACGCAGGCTGAGCAAAGGAGGCCGGTGGGCGGGCTACAGCTAAGCCTCAACCCAGCGAGCTGCGGCGAATGCGTTTGCGTAGGCGGCGGCTGAAGCCGAAGGCTGTGGCGGCGCCGAAAACGGGCAGGGGGGCGGGGACTGATTGAGTACTGAAGTTGGGGCCCAAGTAGCCATCGGCGAAGTTAGTTTGAAAATTGGGATAACTGAGATTTGGTGAGCTTGGAAGTGAATAATGAGATGTGAGCAGCGTAATGCCATTGCCTTCGAGCGCTGTGGCATCTTGAGCAAATTCGTCGCCAAGCCCAGCGTAAAAAGCCCCAATCCGGTACGTGGTGCCTGCGGTTAGTGTCAGGGGGCTTGATAGGTTTGCATAGCGGAAGCCATTAACTAGGGTCGCAGATGTGCCTGGCCCAATCGAAACTGATCCTAATAAAGTCTGACTTAAATCCCAGATCCCGACTTGATGGCCTTCGCTCAATCCATCGAATCCAACATCGAAAATGCCCAGGCTTCTGATCGTGAGGGCGCTAGCGGTGGTAAAGGAATACCCATAGGTGGTATTGCTGAGTGATGCGTTTTTGAGGCCACTGGTGAAACTTGCAATGCCCGCTGTGGGGTCTGAGCCGGGGGTGCTAAGGGGAGGGGCGGCATGTGCTGCAGGCGCCTGGATCAGCACTCCCCCAAGGGCCGCCACGCCAAGGCCAAAGATCCAGGCCGTGGAACGCTTGCCGAGCGTGAATTGGCGTGCCGTTGCCATGAAATTGCCATAACTTGCAAAATCCTAGCGCGAAATTGCCTCTGATCTGCGGAATTTAGGCTTTCTCTTATGTGTTGCTGATCGGGTAGTAGGGCCTAGCTGGGTGTCAGGCCTTGGCCGGTCCGGGCAAGCCAGCCCTCGACAGTCGCCGGTTCTATCGGCTTCGCTTGCGCTGCCAGGGGGACTGCTTCCAGGAGCCCAGGAGCTGCTGCAGGCCGCTCTGCAGCTCGGCCAGCAGGCTGCTCGGCTGGCCGGCGCGGGTCATCGCCAGCGGATGGCGCGGTCGCACCGTGCCGGCGGCAAAGGCCAGGGCAAAGGCCAGGGCCGACACCATGATCCGCAGGCTGTCCTGGGCCAGCTGCAGCAGCTGCCTGGGGGCGGGGCCCGATTTGTTCTGGCGCAGCTGCTGGTCGACGGTCTTGATGCTGGTCAGATATTTCTGCCGCAGGACCGGCATCGGCAGGCCCAGGTTGTCCGCCGCGATCGGCGGTGCCTTGATGGCCTGAAAGCGCTCTTGCAGCTCCTGGGGGCTTTGGGCGGCCTCAACCGCCTCCCGCAGATCGTCGATGCGCTTCTGGGCTTCCACTTTCTGGCGTTGCACGCTGCGCTGGGCATCCCCCAGCCCCTGCACCACCGCCACCCCCTGCAGGGGGATCAGCAGCAGGTAGCCCAGCACCGCCAGCAGACCCCAGCTCTGGACCCAGAGCTTGTGTTTGGCGATGCTCCGGTTGGCCGGATCCAGCCAGCTCGCCAGGGGCATCAGGAAAAAAGCGATCAGGGCCAGGGGGCCGACGCTGATCAGGGCGCCGGCCAGCTGCAGCTGCCAGACGGGATCGAGCAGCTTCGGCGGCAAGGCGGCCGCAAGGGTGCTGACGGCAAAGATCACCAGCAGGGCGGTGGCGGCCGCAGCCAACAGACGCGCCAGGGAGGAGCGCTCGGGGGAGGTCGGGCTGGATGTCATCGGTGCTCAGATCAGGAAGGCGTTCAGATCAGGGCTGGGGCGAACCGCTGTGCTGGAACCGGTGCGGGCGACGGACTCAGTCTCACGTCCCGAACAGCACCTGGGTGAGCACCACGTCCATCAGGGCCACGGTCACCAGGATCATCACCACGGCGCCGGTGGTGCTGGTGCCCACCTCCTTGGGGCCACCGCGGGTGGTCAGGCCCCAGCCGCAGGCCAGCACGGCGATCAGCAAACCGAAGACCAGGGCCTTGAGCAGCATCGAGGGCAGGTCGTCGGGCTCCATCCAGGTGCGCACCGAGTTCCAGCACACCGCCGGCGGCACGCTGTAGAGCATGGTGCTGCTCATCTGGCCCGACCAGATCGCCACCCCGAAGAACAGCAGACATTGCACCGGCGACATCACCACCATCGCCAGCACCCGCGGCACCACCAGGTATTCCACCGG
>CAIKWV010000344.1 GCA_903831165.1 uncultured cyanobacterium | reverse complement strand
CTGGAGCGGATTCACTTCCTTGGCAGGGTCGAGTATGAGCAGTTGATCGGCATCTTTCAGGTGAGTGCCGCCCACGTCTATCTCACCTATCCCTATGCCCTTTCCTGGAGTCTGCTGGAGGCGATGGCCTGCGGCGCGCCGGTGGTGGGCAGCCGCGGTCTGCCGGTGGAAGAGGTGATCCAGGCCGGGGTCAATGGCTTGGTGGTCGATTTCAACAGCCCGCAGTCGCTTTGCCAGGCGCTGTTGCACTTGCTGGAGGATCGGGCCCTGGCGGCCCGGCTGGCGGCGGCCGGTCGGGCCACGGTGGAGCAGCACTATGAGCTTCAGGCCTGCGCCGATGCCTATGAGGAGCTGCTCAGGGGCTGACCTCCCGCGCCCCACCGGCGAATTGCTCCGCTTGCCAGCGCTGGAAACGTTCCAGCACCAGCTGCACCAGTCCGTCCCAGTCGCGATGCTGGGGTTGTCGCAGCAGCGTCAGGCTGGGATACCAGGGGCTGTCCTGGCGATGGCGCAGCCAGCGGGGATCGGAACCCCAGGGGAGCAGCACCCAGCCCGGTTTCGCCATGGCACCCACCAGATGGGCGGTGGCCGTATCCACCGTGATCACCAGATCGAGGGCCGAGATCCAGCGGGCGTTGTCCGCCAGGCTCACACCATCGCTCAGGGTGGCGGCAAAGGATCCGCCCCAGCCAGCGGCCCGCTGCCGATCGCGCCCGAACTGGAGACAGACCAACTCGGCGCCCGAGCGCTCCAGGCCCTCCAGCAGCTGGATAAGGGCGGTGGCAGGCAGGCTGCGGCGTTCGTATTCCCGCTGGATGAAGTCGTCATCGTGTTTGCTGCCGGCGGCCCAGACCAGGCCGATGCGGGGCTGCCGATGGCGACGATCGGCGGGCCGCGGCCAGTGGGGCGAACGCAGATAGCCCGAAAGCCTGGTGCAGTCCGCCGGTCCCTGCGCAAAGGCCTGCGCCAGGGGGGCACCGCCTAGGAGCCAGGGCAGGCTGAGCAGGGAGCCCTGGCAGGGGCTGGCCAAGGGCAGCGGCCCGATCCCCTTGGGTGCCACCCAGAGGCGGGGGCCCAGCCAGGCGAGGCCTTCACGCAACAGCGGCAACAGCGGTGGTTCCACCTCCAGGCGCACCGTCCAGCCCATCTGGATCAACTGCGGCACCCAGCGCAGGTACTGGAGACAGTCACCGAATCCCTGTTCACTCCAGAGGGTGACGGCGCCAGGGGTGGGGGGCTGGGGCCGGCCAGGAGCCAGTGTCTGCGGGGGCCAGCCCAGCCAGTAGGGGGGAGGGCGCCAGGCTTGCTGATGGATCAGTTCAAAACGACGTTCGGCCAGAGCGAAGGCCTGGCTGTAATCCTCCAGGCCGATCAGGATCTGGCTGTGGTTCCAGGCGACGGCGATCCTGCGGGCTTCATCGCCGAGTTCCGTTTCCCTGGCATAGGCGAGAGCCGCCTCTTCAAAGGCATTGAGATCGCGCTGGACGTTGCCCAGAACCAGATAGGGACGCAGAGGTTCCGGTAGATCCCGTTCGGTTTGTCGCCAGGTCGCCAGAGCCAGGTGGGGTTCATCCGCCGCCCACAAGTGATGCATCAACTTGGCCCAAAGCCTGGGGTTGGCGGCATCCAGAGCCAGGGCTACACGCAGCTCCTGGATTTTTTGCTCTCGGCTTGGGGAGTCGGTCGCGCTTTGCTGGCCCTCAGGCTTCGGTGCAGGAGCCTGGGGATATGGCTGCTTGAAGGGTGGTTGGCTCAAGGAACCCGGCCCTGGATCGGCGAAGCGGAAAGACAGTCTGGGTCGAGGCCGTCAATGTAGGACGAACGACCGTGCAGCCAGCGGGTAGATCTGGTTGCGCACAGAATCCCTATCGCTGAGACAACTCTGAATTATGGAGGCAACCGAAATAAGATGGCGATGGGATCGGTGTTCTGCAGACCTGGCGGATGGAGTTGTATGTGTGGAGTGGATGGAAATAGCGAATCTTGGTCAGCCGTCATCAGAGCATAGACGACGTGATCCGTGATCATGCCGTAGTCCATTGCAAAGGTGCACTCTGGTTTGCGAGCAAGCTGCTGATCAGCCCTGACGACATTCGGCGAAAAGAAGACTAGCCGGCGAGAATCACTAAAGCGGCAAAGAAATCTCTCGAATCGAGACTTTCAAGATACTAAAATAGTGACGATAGCAGTATTGCCAAAAAAATATATTTTAGACCTAAAGCAAGGTTGAATAAATTATAAATAAAAGAGGGATTCAAGAGCGCTGCAGGAATCAAGGCTCAAGGAATTGATCCGAATGAATATAGGTAATGTTAATCCAAGGCAAAAAATCGCTTTAGGCGCAAGCCATGACGAAATATTGTTAAGCGAAACATGTGGTTTGAAATAGCTTAGTCCGAGATATCAGGAGAACTGAATTTTGGTGGCAGCCGTAAGGGCGGCTTTGTCTACACCACTGTTGGTGTAAAGGGTGCCGTTGTAATAGATTTTATCTTCGTTATTGAAGTTTTTGACCGTTATCGTCGGATCACCGTTGCTGGCGTTGTTCATCAGCGTATTGGATCCCGTTGCCGAGCCATTGCCCGTGGAAGTGAAAGTACCACCAAGGACAATGGTGTCACCGTCAGTATCGCTGCCAAGATCAACAGTGTTCTTGCTGAAGGTTTGTCCTGGGGTGGAGAAGATGATCAGGTCTGAGCCCTTGCCCATGTTGAAAGTGTTGCCTGTAATCTTGCTGCTTATGATGGTATTGGCCATCACCAAGGTGTCATTACCATTCCCGGTGGAAACAGTGCTGTCAGTGATATTGATTGGAGTTTGCAGCCCTTTGGTTTGGGCGGGAGCAAAGAATCCGGTTAGTTTGGTCGAGAATGCCCCTTGGGTGAAAGAATAGTCTTGCCCATCCTTGGCTTGGTCTGATCCGAAAACGATGAGAT
>CAIKWV010000343.1 GCA_903831165.1 uncultured cyanobacterium | reverse complement strand
TGGGAAGCCCACCTCAAGATGAGTATTCCCATGGCATAAGCCAGTAAGGTCACGGGAAGAACACCCGTTGATAGGCTCTACGTGGAAGCGCAGTAATGCGTGAAGCGGAGGAGTACTAATAGACCGAGGGCTTGACCAACACTTGGCTCTACATCGCTTGATTTCCAGACTGCAAAAGCTTACCGGCTGGTTGAATTGACCACTGGGACTCTGTTGCCATTTCCTATGCAGTTCTCAGGGTTCACCTGAGGATGTTTCTATCCTGGTGTCCATGGCGCTGTGGTCCCACCCCGATCCATCTCGAACTCGGGCGTGAAACGCAGCAGCGGCGACGATAGTTGGGGGGTAGCCCCCTGCGAAAAAAGCTCGATGCCAGGTAAAACATTCTTCTCCTATCGCGAAAGAGCAGTTGATCTGCCTCCGTGATTATTGACTGACCACCCGCAAGGGTGGTTTTTTTGTGCCTTCCTGGCGCTTGCTGAAAATGTCCTAGGGCTGAGCTGAGCAGCATCGTGTTGACCGTGGCCAACGCTGATGAAGCCTGGATGGCTGCGTGGCCGAGAGATGGTCAAAACTGGCCGAGATCGTTTTTATGCAATTCGCGCTCTAAGGTCCTGAGCTCCAATAACATTCCTGACCACGCGGCGGTGGCAATCCTGTTGTGTGTTCTTCCGTTCGACAGCCTGCGAAATCGCTCAGGACGCTGCCGCTGTTTCAGCCCGGCAGGCTGATGGTCTCGGCCAGAGGTGCCGCCACCATCAGGATCAAGCTGCGGCTTTCCAAGGGGACGCCAGCTGGTAACCAGGGTTCGGGTTGCATGGGCAGGTCATTGCCTGATGGCAGAGCCGTATCAATCAGGCGCCACCAACCTGCTTGTGCAGGTGGCAGGTCGAAATGCATGGCCTTGTAAAAGGCGTTCATGCCACACCACAACAAGGGGCCGTGCTGCACGTCATGCAGGCTCCAGGCCAGGCAGTGGGACCAGCTGGCCCAGTCCGGCTTGTGCCGCTCCACACCATGCCATTCCCGCCAGAGTTGACCCTGTTCGCCGCTGCGGCGCTGCGGGGTGTCTGTCAAGGGCTGTTCGGGGTTGATCAGGCTGGCCAATTGCTGTCGTAGGGCGATCAGGCGGCGCACGAAACAGCGCAGAGCCAGGTCCTGCTCGTCGGGCTGCCAGTGCATCCAGCCAAGAGGATTGTTCTGACACCAGGTGTTGTTGTTGCCTCCCTGGCTGCGTCTCACTTCATCGCCCATCAGCAGCATCGGCACCCCGGGGGCGAGTAGCAGCGAGCTGAGCAGATTGCGGATCTGGCGCTCTCGCAAGGCCTTCACCGCTGGATCGGTGGTGGGGCCTTCGACGCCGTGGTTCCAGCTGTTGTTGTGATTGTCGCCATCGCGGTCATTTTCGCCGTTGGCCAGGTTGTGCTTGCGGTCATAGCTGACCAGATCGGCCAGGGTGAAACCGTCGTGGGCGGTCAGGAAGGTGATGGTGCGCCCCATGGGTGCAGGCTGACCTCCGAAGAGATCGGGATTGCCCGAGAGCCTCTGGCCGAGGGGCCAGACGCTGCGATCGTCTCCCTTCCAGAAGCGGCGCAGATCATCGCGGAAGCGGCCATTCCAGCTCGCTACACGCCGGGCCGGGAAGTCGGCCATCCGATAGAGGCCGCCGCAGTCCCAGGGTTCGCTGACCATCTTGAGATCGCTCAGTTCCGGATCGGCCTCCATCGCTTCGAACAGGGGCGGTGTCTCCAGGGGGGCCAGCTCTTCGCCGCGGCTCAGGGCAATGCCCAGGTCGAACCGGAAGCCATCGATGCCAAGCTCCACCGCCCAGCACCGCAATGACTCCAGGATCAGGTGCCGCACCAAGGGGCGGTTGGCGGCAATGCTGTTGCCGCAGCCGCTGACATCGAGGTAATCGCCGCGGCTGTTCTGGTGGTAGTACAAGGAATCGTCGAAGCCGCGCCAGCTGAGGGTGGGACCGGCCTGGCTGCCTTCGGTGGTGTGGTTGTAGACCACGTCGAGCAGCACCTCCAGGCCGGCCCGATGGCAGGCGGAGACAAGTTGGCGTACCTCATGGCGCCCCTGCAGGGGGTCATCGCTGACCAGATAGCCGGGATGGGGCGCCATCCAGCTCAGCGGGCTGTATCCCCAGTGGTTGAAACGTCCGGCGGGTGCATCCTGGGGATCGAAGGCCATCACCGGCAGCAGCTCGATCGCTGTCACCCCAAGCTCCTGCAGGGCCGGCAGCATCTCGATTAGGCCCAGCAGGGTGCCCTGGCGCTCGGCACTGACCTTGCAGCCAGGGCCTTGGGTGAAGCCACCGACGTGCAATTCGTAGATGACGCTCTTCTGCCAGCGATGGCGGGGACGGGGGGCGCTGGCGAAGTCGAACTGGTCCCGTTCGGTGACCACGCCCTTGAGACAGCTGGCGGTGTTGGGAACGGCACCGATCGCCGCTCCCCGTTGATAGCCCCCCCAGCCGGCGATCGCCCTGGCGCAGGGATCCAGCAGCACCTTGGAGGGATTGAAGCCATGGCTGCCGCTCTGCAGAGGCCCGAAGGCCCGATAGCCGTAGCAGCAACCGATGCCGACCCCCTCCACCTCCACATGCCAGTGGTCACCGGAGCGATGCTCCAGGTCGAGTTCGATCACCCGCTCCGGTTCACTGGCCTCAGCATGGGCGAACAACAGCAGGTCCAGCCGCGTCGCCAGGGGCGCGACGACGGAGAAGTTGACGCCGTTGGCGGTGCTCGAGGCCCCCAGTGGCCAGGGGTGTCCGATCCGGATCGGCGACACTAGGCACGGCAATGATTTCGTCCACGCTAGGCCCCAGCCCCGAACCTGGTGCGGTCGGCCGGCGTATCAGTTCAATGGGGGGAACTTTCCGAAGATCTGCCGTGACCGGCTCCCTTGAGGCGGGACGTCCTCCCCAGAGTGTGTGTGCCGGGCTGTGGCTGTTTGCGCCCAACCGGGAGACCCAGGGCGGAAGCTCCTGGCTGTGCGAGGTCGGGGCTGGGGATCTGCTGATCGACGTCCCCGCCTTCACCTCAGCCAACCTGGAGATGCTTCAGGAGCGCTGCCGTCGTCGTTCCGGCTGGATCCTGCTCACCGGCCGCCATGGCCATGGGCGCTGCCGGCGCTGGCAGGAGGCCTTGGGCTGGCCGGTGTTGGTGCAGGAACAGGAGTCCTATCTGCTGCCCGGTGTGTCTTCCTTGTCCACATTTGCCGACAGTTGCGAACGGCTGGAGGGCGTGCGGTTGCTCTGGACTCCAGGACCCAGTCCCGGCGCCTGCGTGGTGCATGTGCAGAGCGCCGTAGTCGCGGGCAGCGGCCCTGGCGAGCCACCCGGTGGCGTTCGGCTCGATGGGCTGTTCTGCGGGCGCCTGCTGGTGCCCTTGGCGCCCCAGCGTCTCGGTCCGCTGCGGCGGCGCAGCTGTTTTCACTGGCCCCGACAGCTGCGCAGTATCGAGAAGCTGCGCGGCTGGCTGCCGGCCGGCTCCCCCGACTGGATCGCCAGTGGCGCCGCTCTGGGGGCGCTGCAGGGTGAGAAACTCGTGCGCGCAGGGGCTGTTCAGCTGGCCGGTCTCGATCTGGTTGAGGCCCTTCGGGGGGCCGATCCCGGCGAGCCAGGTTGAGCGAATCGGCGTTTTGGAGGGGACCGCGGAGCACCCGCTGACGACCTTGAAGGCCAGAACCATTGCGATCAGCGGTTTTTTGTGTTGCAGCCCTGTGGCAA
Organism: uncultured cyanobacterium; assembly: GCA_903831165.1. Classification (GTDB taxonomy): domain Bacteria; phylum Cyanobacteriota; class Cyanobacteriia; order PCC-6307; family Cyanobiaceae; genus Cyanobium. The sequence continues at coordinate 9,759 of CAIKWV010000343.1, read as the reverse complement.
CCTCCATACGATTGGCGCGCTGAATCCAACGGGCGGTCGGGGGGACCTCTCCGAACCGCTGCCCAGCGGCCACCGCACCCCCCGACATCACTCCCGCTACAACGCACGACCTGAGGCACCTCCGTCCAATGAACAAAGCTGATCTCGTCAACCTCGTTGCCGCCCGCACCGAGCTCACCAAAACCGACGTTTCCCTCGTGGTCGACGCCGCCATCGAAACCATCATTGATTCGGTGGTGGAAGGCAAGAAGGTTTCGATCCTGGGCTTCGGCTCCTTCGAACCCCGTGATCGCTCCGAGCGCCAGGGACTCAATCCCAAGACCGGTGAAAAGATCGCCATTCCCGCCAAGCGTGTCCCCGCCTTCACGGCCGGCAAGCTGTTCAAGGACCGGGTTCAGGGCTGAAGACCCGGCTCCGGGTCTCCCATGAACGGACCCGATCCTGCTGGCGGTCCCCTGCGGGACCGCTTTTTTCATGGTTTGCCAGCCAGCCAGCCCCAGGCCGCTCCAGCGGCCTGCCAGGTGCCCCTGCCCCTTCATCTGCGGCGGGTCATCGACGCCGGTCTGTCCCAGCGGCAGCAGGGCTATCGCGGCCGCTATGCGCCATCCCCCACGGGTGATCTGCATCGGGGCAACCTGCGCACGGCGCTGCTCAGCTGGCTGCATGCCCGTCTCCAGGGGGGGGAATGGCTGCTGCGGTTCGACGATCTCGATCGGCCTCGCAACCGCCCGGGCGCCTGTGAGCGGATCGAGGCAGATCTGCGCTGGCTTGGGCTGGACTGGGACGGTGAGACGCTGCTGCAGAGCCAGCGCCGGGGGCTGTACGCCAGTGTCCTGTCAGCCTTGCGCCGTGGCAGCCGCCTGTATCCCTGTGGCTGCAGCCGCAGGTTGCTGGCTGACATCTCTGCCCCCCACGGGGCGTTGACGGTCTACCCGGGCTTTTGCCGGGAGCTGCAGATCGGTTGGGGGCCGCGCCACGGGCGGCTGCCCAGCTGGCGCCTGCGCCTGGTGGCCGGGCCCATCTGCTGGCCGGAGACATCCGGTCGGCCCGGTTGTCTCGATGCTGTGGCGTCGGTGGGCGATGTGGTGCTGCGGCGAGCCGATGGGATGGTGGCTTACCACCTGGCGACGGCGGTGGACGAGCTGGCCCTGGGGATCACGGACGTGGTGCGTGGGGAGGATCTGTGGGGCTCCACCGGAGCCCAGGTGGCTGTGATGGCGACCCTCGGGGCAGCCCCACCCCGCTACTGGCATGTGCCGCTCTGGCGGGATCCCCAGGGGCAGCGCCTGAGCAAGCGCGATGCGGCCGAGGGCCTGGAGGGGCTCAGGCGGGCTGGGGCCGACGCGCCGTCGGTGATCGGGCTGCTGGCCGCCAGCCTGGGCCTGGTGCCCGCCGGCAGCCGCCTCAGCGCCCAGGAGCTGCGCCAACAGCTGCAACTGCCTGCCCTGATCCAGACGGTTCAGGACCAATAACCGCTATCGCCTGGGAATCCAGCTTTGGCGAGGCTTAAGGAAGGTTTCGGGATCAGGGCGGTGTTTTGCCGCCACAGTGTGGAGACCGAAACACGGGCCCTCCGGGGCCGCCCCTGAATGAATCCCTCCCACCCTGCTGGCCCCGCCAGCGGCGCCCTTGCCGATCGCTGCAGCGTCAATGTCGGAGAGGGGAGCACCTGCCACCACTGTGGCGGTAGCGGCATGTTGCGCCTGGACGACCAGCGCTACCGCACCTGCCTGGACTGCCTGGGCCAGGGGCAACTGCTGAGGCCAGCCGCAGGCACCCTGTTCGTGCCCAGGATCAGCGTTGCTGCTTCCGCTTCTGGCGCAGGATGAAGAAGGCGGCGGTGGCGACGACGACGGCCAGGGGGGCTGCTGTGAGGAGCAGCAGGATCACGGCGGTCCAGTCGGTGTACATGCCTGCAGTGCTGAAAGCCTTGCCATCATCCCAGCAGGCCCACCTCCCCATCCCATGACTCAGCGACTGCGTGCTCCAGCCCGATCGGGTGTTCTGCTGGCCGTTCTGGCCCTGCTGGTGGCGGCTCCGGGGGCGGCCCTGGCAGGCATTCAGTTTGAGAACTGCGTCAACGGTTCTGACGGGTCGATCAGTTGCGACACGGTGCCCACCGGCAACACCTACATGAATGACAAGGACGCGCAGTACGGCCTGTTGCAGAACGCCAGCCCCGGCTGGAGTGAGTTCGATCCCTACGAGGGCTACAACGAGGATTTCGGCGACTCTGATTTCTGAATCCCGATTGTTGAATCCCGATGGGTGCGCATCCCAGACCGGCTCGCTCGTTGTGGATGCTGCCCACGGCGATCCAGGCTTCAGGCACCTACGGTTGCTCTTCTCCTCGCTGCGCTGACTTCCGCCCTGTATGGCCATGCATTTCTGGGCCCCGGCCATCGACCCCGCCCATCCGTTGGAGTGCACGCAGGCGGAGCGTTATGTGCTGCGCAGAGTCGCTGGCGGCGCTTACCTCGCCATCGCCGCCGAGGATCAGAGCCTGTTGGATGTGGAGGAGTTGGAACGGGCCTATTTCTTCCATACCCATGACGCCGCGCTGCGGGCTGCCGGAGAGCTGAATCGCCTTGGCCTCGGCAACGTCGATGTCGTTAAGGTGGAGTGAAAGGGCTGACGGGTTCCCGTACATGAATCAGGTCTTCGATCGTTAAGCCGTTCAGAGCAACCCGGCCGGCTGTCGATAGCGTCAAAGCAGACCTTGAGACAGGGATCTGCCGTCATGAAACGCCACCACCTGCGCACAATTGAAGCGCTGTACGCCCATCCGATCCAGCACGGAGTACGGGTGGCAAAAGTCGAAGCGCTGTTCCGTTCCCTGGGAGCCACCGTCACCGAACTGGGGGACCGTCGCCTGCGTCTGCAGATGCCTTCAGGCCAGGAAACCTGGATTCATACCAGCTGTGGGCTGCGGCAGCCAGATCTGGACGCGGAGGCTGTGATGCGTCTGCGTCATCTGCTTCAGGAGGCAGGGGTCACACCAGAGCATCCTGAGGCCGATGAATCGGCCCCAAGGGGGGATCAAAGTCATCGGCTGATCCTCCATCTCGACCATCGCTACACCGATGTCTTCCAGCTGGAGGGTGAGGAGGTGGAGCACGCCGTGCTCAAGCCCCACGGCATCTGGGGGACGGACCAGAATCTCAGCCATCGCCATGATCGGGATCAGGCTGGTCAGCGAGCACCCATCGATCACGACTACCTCACGCGCATCGCCGCCACCATCGCCGCTGCCGATGTGGTGTTGCTTCTGGGGCATGGTCGTGGGGCCAACGACATGAGGCAGTTGCTGCTCCACCATCTGGAGCGGCACCATCGTGATCTGCTGGACCGGATCGTTGGCATCGAAACCCTCGATGACAGCGGCCTCAGTGATCAGCAGCTGCTGGCCATCGCCCGGGAGCATTTCGGCAATTTGCCCCATCGGCGTCCGGTCGTGGTTCCAGGGCAGGAAGTCAGCTGATCCTGATCGACCTTTCATCTCGGGGGGCGTCTCCTTGGCGAAAGGCCAGAGCTTGGGCTGGCAAGTTGCAGATCAGGCTGTAAGGTTGCCTGCAGTTGTTTCCCCTGAGATTCATCATGCTCACAGGATCTGATCTGCTGGCCAAGGTCAAGGAGCTCGGCGATGTCTCCAAGTCCGACCTAGTGCGCGCCTCCGGCTACGTGAGCACCAAGAAGGATGGCGCCGAGCGTCTGAACTTCACGGCTTTCTACGAGGCCCTGCTCGAAGCCAAGGGCGTCAGCCTCGGCGATGGTGCAGGTAAGGCGGTTGGCAAAGGTGGGCGCAAGCTCAGCTATACGGCCACCGTGCAGGGCAATGGCAATCTGCTGGTGGGCAAGGCCTACACCGCCATGCTGGACCTCCAGCCCGGCGATGAATTCGAGATCAAGTTGGGTCGTAAGCAGATCCGTCTGGTGCCCGCTGGAGCCGACGACGAGGATTGAGATCTCGCCCCGGAGACAGGTGCATACCTGTCCCGAACGTCTTCTGGGCGTGGTTGAGCCGCGTTGGGTCGGCAAGGATTTTCGACCCAATGTTCAGGCCACAGCCCCAGGCAGGGACCCAGGTCCCTGCCGCTGAACATCTGGAGGGGCGCGGTTCACAGGCCGCGCTTTTTTGTGTGCGCAGAGCGTTCAGCTTGCCCAATCTCGGGCCGGCATGCTGCGGCAATCGCCTGTCGCGATCGGTGATGGTGTCGTTGTCAGATCAAGTTTGAGCTGAGGCAGTCTTGCTGGTTGTCGAAGTTCAAGCATCAGCGCCCTGCGCTTGCCTTGTTGGGCCCGCTGTCTACCGGTTAGTCGGGCACGCCCACCAGATCGTCGCTCAACATTGTCCGGCGACGATCAGGCAATGACCGAGATCAAGGCGTCCTGAAGTGCTGAGGCCATGCAAGGACCATGTTCTGGACGGGCTGCCGGACTGGCACCGGTACGGGCTCCAGGCGTCTTCGTTCTCAACGGTGCTTGCCGTTCAATCCAGCTTGATCGCTTCAGGCAGGGCCTGCCACGCCTCCAGTTCCATCACCAGGGCGCTGTGACGCTGAATCGCCTGGTCCACAAACAACGCCGTCCGCACGCTGACAGCAGGATCAAGTAGAAATCTGTACATGGCGATTCCTGTCGTCAGGCTGCGCAGAGCCGCCAGCTGCAGATCACGACGGGCATCGACCAGCGGGTAGTCCCGCACTCCCTGATCCAGCAAGGCACCATGCCAGGACTGGAGCAGTTCGTCCAAACGGCCATGACGCTGCATCACCGGCTCGCTGCCACCGATCAGGAAGGCAAGGTCCACGGTGGCCAGGCTGCGGCAGGCCCAGGACCAGTCGAGGATCGTGGCGACCGGGGCTGTGTCCGTACCACCAAATAGCAGATTGTCGGCGCGCAGGTCGCCATGGACCAGGGTCCAGGGACGTTCGGCTAGGACCGCGTCAATTGCATCTGCCTGTTCCAGCACGGCACGAAAGAGGCTGTAGGCCTTATTGCCCAGACGCACGCGGTAGGCCTCGAAAAAAGGTTCGACCAATTCCGCCTGCGGCCGTTGGAACCAGAAGCTGTGGGACGGCAGCCAGGCTTGCTGCTCCAGATCAGGATCCAGCCAGAATTCGGCGTGCAGGACGGCCATGCGCTGCAGGGCGGCCAGGGTTTCGCTGTGGCTCAGTCCCTGGAGCTGATCGCCGCAGCGCAGGTGGCTCAGGTCTTCCATCAACAGCCAGCAGGGCTCAATGGCACTGCAGCCGTGGACGACGGGTTGATGGTTTTTGAGCCTGGGAACCAGGTGGTTATAGACACCCACTTCTCGTTGAAAGGATCGATTCAGGCGCGTGAACTCATTGGCATCGGGATTGGACGTCTCACTCTTCAGCACCATCGATCGCGGTGGACTGCCCGGTGGATCACAGCTGATCAGCAGCTGCCAGGTGGTGGACTGGAAGCCTCGTCCGGTGTCCAGGGGCCGGACCTCCAGGGCATGGATCGAAACATCCAACACCTCAGAGATCCATTCCCGTTCGGGCAGCTGGATCCGCAAGGCTGCAGGTGCTGGGCTGGGCTCAGGCTTCACGTCCGGGTGTCCAGAGTTCAAGGGCAATCATGACAGTGAGCGGTCACGGCAGAGGAGCCCCCACATCCGTGGGCTGCGAACGAGGTGATCAAGGGCTTTGCACTGCAGGCAAGCTGCACCAGCCGCTGTGATCGCCATCTGATAACCAGTTCTGGTTGATTCCTGCTCAAGCATGACTGCTGCTGATCCAAGTGCGCTTGCCTTGGTTGGTCGTTGGCTGGATTGGGGACTGAGGCAGGAGTCCGCTTCAGGCTGCTTACTGAGGGTGGTATTGGCGATGAGCTTGCGGGACGACGTGTCAGTTCTGGAGCTGACTTGATGGGCCGTAGATCAGGCCAGTGGAGAGGTCTTGCGCTGCTAAAGATTTTACCTTGGTTTGTCGTCAGAAATGGCAACCGATGATCTCGGCCTGAAAGTGAATGGCAGTTTCTGTATTTGGTTCCACCAGGCCAGCAGGAAAGGGTGATTGAGTATGAAAATCGAGATAGATGGCAGGACTTAGAAAAGAGGCGTAGAAGATGTTCGAGTAACTGCCATCTGCCAGGCTAAAACCGATGCCCTTGCTTCTGAGCTGCCCGATCTGTTTGTCATTTGAAGCTGGTTTGATCTGATTATCCACGCTATAGCCAATCCCGGTCAACGGATCAACATTGCCTGGGATGGCGGTACCGGCTGACACCAATCCCGTGATCCTGATACCATTACGGCGTCCTGAAATGCCCAGGATTTCATAGCGGCCGTCGCCGTCGCTGTCGTTATCCGTGATCAAGTGACCTCGGGCTTTGATGGCGGCTCTACCAGCCCCAGGTTGACTGGATGCATAGGACCAGCTCCAGAGAAGCTGTTCACTGGCAGGACCAGGGTTCCCGTGCTGCTTGCTCAGTACGGAGCGACTGCCCCGATTGCGGCCCCGCCCACTGTGCTGGAGTCTCCCAGGATCAACCAGGCTTGAGACGGCGTTCCATGGGCTGTGTCGCATGGTCTCAAGTGGTGGAGATGCCTGCAATCTACCGATCCGCATCGCCGGGGCATCCCTGGCCAAAAGCTGCTCAGCGATTGCACCAGGGCAACGGTAAAATCGCCCATTGCCTCGGAGATTGTTTACGCCTGAAATGCATGTGGCAAGGCGTCAGATTGATCGATGCATAAGGGGATTGCCAGGTTGCGACTCGGGGACTATTGCCTGCATGTCAACTGTTGACATGTCGTTCTAGGACTGCCTGCCTGTTAAAGAAGGCCGTCCTAATGGCCAATGGAATCACAGTTGATCTCGACAACAAAGTTGTTGGTCGGCCAACTTGCTGATTGAACGCCCCGGCTTAGCCGCTGATCATTCAGGCGACAGAGGGATGGTATGGAAGCTGACGATTTTCCAGCCGTCTGTTTGACGCCGCAAGGTTGTACTGGTGGGGGCCTGGATACTCTGTTCAATCCCCGCCATGGTGTAGGTCTGTTCCAGCCAGCAGGTCACCAGTGTCGCCTCGGGGGCAATTGACAGGACCCTGAAGTCGCTGAGCTTTGAGCAAATGTTACTGGCGTTTTGCAGTACGGATCTGAGCTGCTGTTCAACCTCTGACCGCCCAAAAATCCATCGGCGGCTCAGTTCATCCACCATTGTGATGTCATCATCAAAATGGATCATGATCCCGGCAAGATCAAGGCTATCAAGTGCGGCGAATACGGCATGGACTGTGGACTCTGGGGTGGATGGCATGAGCTGGGTTTGGAGACGGTCACCCAATCTTCGCACGCCTGAGAGTGTGAATCAGCCATGGGCGGGATGGAACGGCCGAACCAACACCATGCAGCCACTGGGGTCAAACAATCGGGTGGAGGAAGTGAAACTGTGGAGGTGCGGAGACCTTTGGGGCATAGCATTGGCGCCCAAGTCTCATTGAATGACACAGACATATGACCTCATCATCAAGACTTAAGCCCAGTGAAATAATGCAAAAGCCGGGAGCGGTATTCTTCTTGCTCTTGTCTTGTATGGTTGGTATCAAGCCAGTTCTGACAAGAGGTGGACGCAGAGAAATCTAGTTAGTCAGCTGTGTCAGCCTATTGAGTTAGGGTTGTAATTTATCCGGGGAATATATGAACTTGGCATGAATGAATTTGCATTCTGCGCGACTAGAAGCACTGGCTTTACCAGCTGCGCTGCTGGCATCCTGACACTTATTCCCGCATGCAGCTTGGGATTGTTCTCAGCGGCGCACGATGTGAGCACGTTTCAGCCGATGGCAATACAATCTCTGCTAATATGCAGAAGGGTTTCAATAAAGGATGAAAAGCTTGCGCCAACCGAGAATTCTTTTTTTCCACGACAGGCCATGTTGGCTTCTCGCCGCCATACTCTTCAGCCTTGAAGAGTATGGCTACCATTGCACAGTCATCGGTACCGACTGTTATCGTGGAATCGGTGCTTGCGATGAATCAGTCACCGGCAGTTCAATCCTTGCAGATTCCGTGCGAGCCAAAAACTTATACGATCAGTTCAGCAGCTTATATCGATCGATAACAGTTAATGATCCATCTTATGAGCGCCTCTGCTTTGAAAGGTGGTTTTATCTCCTGGCATATATTGATCGTCAAGAGGAGCCAGCTATTTATCTTGATTCTGACTATCTTCTCTCTTCGACTTTTTCGAGTGATTTGCTTTCCGACTTTCCTCGAGTTTTTTATGATACACCATACCTAAATACGATTGGAGTCGATAACGGACTTGATCTTTATTTGGATCATCTTCTTGAAATGTATAGAGATGGTAGCATTCTTAATCAGCTCGCGCTGAAGTACTCGATCAGCGGAAGGCCACATTTTTCGGACATGCATGCCTTGGCTCAAGGTCAGGAAGATGGATACTGCTATCCATTGACGGCTCAATTATTGACAAAGGGCCTTTGTCCAAACATAGCGATTGCTGGACAGTATGTAATGTATCAAGATGTTAGAGATGTGAAAGTGGAGGATGGTGGCGCCCGCTTTTATTGCCGTTTACAGTCCGGTGAGTTGCGTGAATTTTATTCACTTCATTTCCAAGGTCTTTCAAAATGTTTGGCTCCAATTTATCTTATGCCGCAGATACTCAACAAAAAGGTATGGGAAGATCATACCATAATGGACCTATTTCAAAGCCATTTAGCTGGACGTCCAGGCTATAAAGAAACCGAAGTTGGCCAGAGACTTAGCGAACGAGTGTTGCAATATTTAGCTTCTTGACATGGCTTTTCTGGTTCATGCTTGGCATTAGATGCAAGCTCATATCGCTTACTTGAGCAATTATTGGACAGCACTTCATGGCAATAATTTATTCACAGAACTCGGTGAGGACACCCTGAATATTTGGATATAACCTAATAATAGCATGACGTCTTAATGCGTACAAGGCATTGGTTGGCAGATTGATTTTAAAAAGGTTGTGTAACTATGCCATTTCAAGCAAGGTGCGGTCATTGGTGACTGTTCATGTCGTTGAACAGCTGACGCCACTGCTCACTTGATCGAGCCCAGTTAAATCGTTGCGAAGATGCAGATATAATGTCTTGTGGCTTTTGCTCTCTCACAAGTGCACGCTGCATACAATCAACTAATTCTTCTTTGCCAGTATAGAGAAAGCCAATTCCCTCGACAACCTCAGTTTGTGAGGTGTTGTTGGCTGCGATTGGTAGGCATCCCAAGGCCATGGCCTCGGCAAGGCCAAGGCCAAAGCCTTCACAGCGTGCTGTGCTGATATAGGCTGTTGCTGTTTGAATGAGCGCAAACAACTCGTTATCTTCGAGTCGGCCCAGCATAACGATGTCTGGTCTGTCCGAAAACTTGGCTAAATACTTACTCTCGGCTTCTCCCAACCATCCTTTGGAGCCAATAATGACTAATTTGTGATCACAGGCAGTTTGTTGCTTGAATAGAGTAAATGCTTCCATAAGCAGGGGTAAATCTTTGCGGGGCTCTAGGGTTGAAACTGAAACGAAATAGTGATCTTTCTCGATCTGAAATTGACTATGTGCGCCAATTGAAAGAGTATCTGCACTGTCTGCAGCATGATTGCCAGAGTTGTGGATTACCGAGATGGCATCACTGGGTATATATGGAAAGAACCGCAATAGATCGCTTGCCGTACTGCGGCTTACACACACATAAGTATCTTCCTCCCCAAAGTCTGCAATCTTTCGTTGCCAGAT
>CAIKWV010000342.1 GCA_903831165.1 uncultured cyanobacterium | reverse complement strand
GCCCTCGCTCACCTGCTGGGCGGCCGTAGCGTCCAGGAAAACGGGCACGAGGCTGGGAAGAGCTGGGGGCGTTCTGGTGAAGGTGATCAGTTCATCACCCTGCTTGACAAGACTGCCGTTCAGGAAGTTACGGGTCAGGATATAAAGTCCACCGACTGGCGCGAATATGGCGGTGTTGTTCAGGTAGGTGATGAGTTGATTTTCGAGTTTGTTAAGGCTGTCAATGCTGGCAACCTGGGCCTGCTTGGACTGCTCAATCTGATCATCTTGATTGATTTTAGAAGTGATCTGGGTGGAATTCGCGCTGAGCAGCTGGCCCTCGAGTGTGTTGATGCGAGATTGTTCGTCCAGCAGGGTGATTCCAGGTAGATCACCGCGCTTCCAAAGTTCAAAATAGCGCTTGTAGAGCTCGCGGCGCTGCTGGATTTCGGACTTTAGAAATTTGGTTTGTTTTTGCTGCGAGGCGTCCAGCTTGCCAAGTGTTTTGGCTCGCTGAATTTTTTCATTGCGCTGCTGTCGCTGCAGCCTCTCAGCCGGCAGCACACCCAGCATGGCTGCATTCAATTCTTGATCAGCTTGGTCGTTCTCCAGGTAGGCTAAAATAGTGCCTTCTCGATAGCTTAAGGCAACATATTTGGTCTTGCTGTCATTGATCCTGAATGGCGCTACCGGGGTCGATAAGAGTAAGGTCTGCCCTGGCGGGGTTACCAGTGCGGCTTTGACCAGCTCAGTGAGCCTGTCTGCATCATTGACCCTGGTGGTGGCTGCAGTGGCGTTCTCGAGCCAGAATTGGCTTAACAGTTTATTGCGTTGTTGCTGTTCTCCAGGCAGGGTGTTGGGGCTGAAGCCGCTCACCTGATAGCGAAGGATCCCAGAGGTTGCCGCATTCAGGCTCTCCAATCCACCGGTAGGCACGATGGCGGCGGTGCCGTTGACCTGGATCGGCACGCGAGCCAACACGGACCAGAGCAAACCGAGCAAAGCGATACCCGCAGCCGCCACCGCCGTGAGCCGTACCGGCAGCGGCAGGAATTCGGCAGGCTTGGTGGAATTCGCTTCGGCTTGGAGGTGCTCCAGGGCCACCTGTTCAAAGATCTCGAAGCGATCGGCAGCTCTAGCTTTCGGAGTGACGCCACCAACTGAAGTAGGGGCTTGATCAGGTTGATTTTGTTCTTCTGGGGTGTTGTTCATGATGCAGCCGAATTATTTGTTGCCAAGGGTTCTGCTCCGCTGCTCGAGCAGAGGCTTGGTGCCATCTGGCCAGCGGGCCGAGCTGCGGTAGAGCCTGGCCAGCGCGCTCTGAAACGTGCGCTCAGCATTGGCATAGTCATTGGCTGCGTTGATGGCCTGGTTCAGAGCCACCACAAGTGAGGATATATCAGTGACACCCACCTGGTACCTCGCCTGCACGGCCTTGGCGGATGCCTGGGCAGCCTTGAGCTGTGCCTGGCTGCTTTGCAGGGTCAACAGGCTGGTCAGGTAGGTCGCGTAGGCCTGCTCAACCTCCCTGGTCACGTTCAGGCGGCTGGTCGCCGCCTGCGCCAAGGCCTGCCGGGCAGCTGCTTTCTGTACTTCAGCCTGGGAGGCATTGATGCCTCCATCGAAGATCTGCCAGTTGAAGCCCAGGCCGAAGCCTCCGTTCCAGTTGAGGCTGCTGTTGTTGGTCGGTGAACGCAGGCTGTTGCCATTCCGGGTGGTCTGGATGGTGATGTCGTTGTTGTTGGCAAGGCCGCCGCTGCCTCCCAGGTTGAAACTGGGCCAGTAGGTGTTGAACAGGGCGGTGGCCGTCCAGTTGGCACTGGCGGCGGTGGCCTGGCTTACCAGGATTTCCTCCCGCAGCTTCAAGGCCTGCTCAATCGTGGAATTCAGGCTCTGCTCCCAGCGGCCCGGCATGCCTGGTTTGTTGCTGGGTAAGGCGAGTGTTCCTGGGGGTAAGGCCATGGTCTGAGCCAGCAGGGAAGCTGCATCGATCAGTTGGCGGTAGGCACCGATCAGGGTGCTGAATGTGGCGTATTGCTGGGTGCGGATCTGCTCGACATCGGCAATGCTCACCAGCCCATTGTTGAAATGCGACTCGGTGATCTGGACCTGCCGGCTGACGAAGGAGAGGATTTCTCCGTAGGCTTTGATCAGCTGTTTCTGTTCCTGCAGATTGAAGTAGGCCTCTTGAATCTCGAGCACCAGGTTGCGGGCACTGATATCAAATAGCAGCTGTTGACGCTTGAGGCTTTCTTTTGCTGCGTTGATGTTGGCGGTTCTGCTGGGATCAAAGAAGGTCCAGCCCAAGGTCATGGTCAATCCAACCGAGGTGGCGTTGGAGGTGATCGTGGAACCTGTCGAGATCTCTTCTCGTTGATCCAGCCCGTTCGATTTGCTGATGGCGCTGCCATTGGCGCTTGTGCTGGTGCTGTTGTAACTCTGGCCAGGGATGTAGGTGCTTGAAAACCCGCTCAGGGTTGGATACCACTGGCGCCGAACGGCGATCAGATTCCATTGCTGACCCTGGATTTCGGCATAGGTTGCAGCCAGAAGTGGATTATGGAGCAGGCCCGCCTCCAAGGCTTCATCCAGGCTGGTGGTGCGGGAGCGTGCATCAAGCTCAACCTGCAGACTTCGAAGCTGAGCGTCAAGTTGACCGGCCAGAGGGTTGGGTTGCACTTGCGGGGCTGAGATGCCGTTGATACTGTAATTGGCCCTGGCTGTATCCAGGACATAGGGACATAGTAAACACACCATCAAGAGCAGGGCCCGATAGGGGTGGGCTGGCAGCAATGGCCGGAATGCACCGATTCGGATCCCACATGGCCAACTTGACCCCAGCGAAAGCGATTCAGGCACGCATTCCCCGCGAAATTTCTTGCTGGGTGTGCAGCTGGTGACAAGCAATAATCTTGCAGAACTTAGCCAAGTCGCGTCTCTGGTTTGGGATT
>CAIKWV010000341.1 GCA_903831165.1 uncultured cyanobacterium | reverse complement strand
GAGACGGGTTGCAGCAAGGGTCGCGGTGGCTCGATGAACCTGTTCTCCAAGGAACATCACCTGCTCGGCGGCTACGCCTTCATCGGCGAAGGGATCCCGGTGGCCCTCGGCGCCGCCTTCACCAGCCGCTACAAGCGCGATGCCCTCGGCCAGGCCGACAGCGACGCGGTCACCGCCGCCTTCTTCGGCGATGGCACCTGCAACATCGGCCAGTTCTACGAATGCTTGAACATGGCGTCCCTCTGGAAGCTGCCGATCCTGTTCGTGGTCGAGAACAACCGCTGGGCCATCGGCATGGACCACAACCGTGCCACCAGCGATCCGGAGATCTGGCGCAAGGCCGCCGCCTTCGGCATGGCCGGCGAGGAGGTGGATGGCATGGACGTGCTGGCGGTCCGCGGCGCCGCCCAGCGCGCGATCGAGCGCGCCCGCGCCGGCGAGGGGCCGACCCTGCTGGAGTGCCTCACCTACCGCTTCCGCGGCCATTCCCTGGCCGATCCGGACGAGCTGCGGGCCGCCGAAGAGAAGGAGTTCTGGGCCAAGCGCGATCCGATCAAGCAGTTGGCCGCGCGACTGATCAGCGATGGGCACGCCAGCGAGTCCGAGCTCAAGGAGATCGAAAAGGAGATCGATGCGGTGGTGGCCGACTGCGTGGAGTTCGCCCTGGCCGCTCCCGAGCCCGATGGCAGCGAGCTGACCCGATACATCTGGGCGGACGATTGAGCCCGCGGCAGGCCGAAGCCCTGGACGAAACCACTGGCGGCAGCTGGCCCATCAGCAGCGCAGGGTGATGGCGTAGGCCGGCCCACTGGATGGATGGGCGACCTCACAGCAGCGTGGACGCAGGAGCATCACACGGCCTGCCCCGGGAATCGCTGCGATGCCTGGTGTCATCCATGCGCGGGCAGGGGCTATTCGGCAGGGCTGCCGGCTCTGAAACCCGATCTGAGAAGGCTTCGGCGGTGGCGGCCTGGGGATCATTCAGCCCTTGCAAGCCGGCATGGGGGGCTTGATGACCGGGATGACGCCGGAGGGAGGGCCAAACCCATAGGGAGGCCTGCCCTGATCGACGGGCTGGGCTGAACAGGCAACAGGCTCCGCAGCACTCCCATGGTCGTCGCGGAGCCTGAAGGGTCCTCAAGCGGCAGTTCTGAGGCCGGGATGATTACCACTGCGCCACATCTGGCTGCAGCTAGGGCTGGGTCGAAGGCAACACGAAGTCGCTCCATCCCTAAGCAAGATTGACTAAGACAAGCCAATCACTTCCCATCTGCAGCGAAAGTGAATCAAACCGAGCCGCAGGCAACGCCGCAGATTCGCATCTCAACGGTTGAATACTTTCAGGAAGTCGTGTAACTATCTTGGCTAGATTGGCTTGTTGGCTGGACTGGAGCGATGAACCCTTCTCTACAAACCAAGCCTCAATCTCACAGCCAACCACAACTGACCCTGGACAGTCCAGCCTTTGTCGATGGCGAAGACCTGCCTCGCATCTACACAGCGGAGGGCTCCGATCTTTCGCCGCCCCTGCATTGGGATGGCATACCCGAGGGCACCGCTTCGTTCGTGCTGTTCTTTGAGGATCTGGCTGTCACCGATCAGAACTGGGTTCACTGGCTGTTGTTTGACATTCCAGCCAACGTGCGTGGTCTGCCTGCCGGCGTTCCCTGCAGTCCCTCGCTCACCAATGGCGCTCGG
>CAIKWV010000340.1 GCA_903831165.1 uncultured cyanobacterium | reverse complement strand
TTGCACACCCAGACAATCTGGCACTGGCACGCCGGGCCACCGAAGCCCTGCACCTGGATCTGGCCGGCGTTGATCTGCTGATCAGCGACATCAGCCGATCGTGGCTGGAGGTGGGCGCCGTGATCTGCGAAGTCAATGCTCAGCCACAGATTGGCGCCGGTCATGGCAAACTATTGACCGAACTGCTGGGCGGCAACGGCAGAATCCCCGTTGACGTCATCCTGGGCCTCGATGGTATTGACAGTCTCAGGATGGCGATCGCTGACCATGGCGATTCTGCGTTCTATTCCAGGCTGGGCCTGGTCGGCCGCGATGGCGTCTTCGTTGGCGAACAGCGCTTCCTTGGTCCACCGGCGGACCAATTCCATGCCGCATCCATGCTGCTTCGCAGTCCGAGGGTCGAGCGATTGATCCTGGCACTCTGGGATGCCTCACGACTTGAAGATGGACTACCGATCGATAAGGTCAATCGCCTGATCATCGTCACAGCCGCATCCGAAAGTACACAACCTGCAGCCGAGCAGGATTTATATCAGATCAACAAGCTAGCCGCCATCCTGACCCCAATGAGCGACTCATGTTGTACCGTCTCTAAGCTAAGCGACATCGTAGACCTGCTTGAAGATGAACGATAAATCCAGCAGCGAAGTGCCAATCATCTTTGGCCATGAAGATCTGGCCCCCTACCAATCCGCCTACTTGCACGGAGGCCGCCAGCAGGAGCACTGGGAGTTGAATGCCGTGCGCATATGCGGCGATTTCCTGGAAACCAGCGTCAATATTATCAATCCCTACACATCAACCACCGACGAGGGAGGCTTCCACCTCTCCATCTTCTGCGCCCAAGAGTTCTGCACAGAACTGATTCTTTTTTGGGTGTTCAAAAAACTTGGATTACCAGGCAAAGCACAGGAAGCCTGGATGCGCAAATGCAGCTGCAAGATCACCGGGCCAATCCGATCGCATCTCGGCATCAACGTTGCCATGACATGCAAACGTTTTCGCATCATCAATGGCATGGCCTATGCCCATGCTTTGTTCACGATCAGCGATGCAACGGGAGGCTTATTCATCGTCGAGCTCCACGGCGGCTACAGGACCGAAATCAGCAACGTCCGGGGGCCTGCTTGAGGTGTCCATTAATCTGCAAGACCAGTTCATCACCAATCCTTATCCAGCCTATGCAGAATTAAGGAGACTGGGCCAACCCTATTTCATCCCTCATCATCCAGCGGATACGAACCGAACAGCCGGGAAGTGGCTGCTCAGCACCTATGACCAAGCACAGTCAGTACTGAACGATACGGACAATTTTACCAAAAACAATGCGGCCTTTCGCACGCAAGGGGCTGAGCCAGGGTTTGATGCGAGCATGCTATTCCAGGACGAGCCCGAACATCGCAGATTGCGCTCACTGGTTGAAGATCTTTTCCGGCGAACTGCCATTGATCGATACAAAGAAATTGCCAGCGTCAAAGCCAGGCAGCTACTCGCAGATCTCGAGCCCGGAAGCCGAGTCAATCTCATTGATGCCTATGCCGAGTCCATGCCTTTGCTCGTCATTACAGAGCTGCTGGGAATTCCGGCATCACAAATGCCACTGTTGCGCAGATTATCTCAGGCGATAACAACGGCCAGCGACGATCTCACCGTGACGGCAGAAACACATGACGCCAAAGCCGCTGCCTATCGAGATTTAGCCAGCCTCATGCAAGCAGGCATGAACGGCGAATGGGAGACAGCAGAAGATTCATTACTGAGACGCCTGCAAATACTGAACCGCGATTCATTGCTGTCTCAAGAGCATGCCATCTCGATGCTGCTCCTGCTTTTATTCGCAGGTCACGAGACAAGCATCGCCTTGATTGGCAGCTGCTTATACCTACTCTTCTCCCATCCGGAGCAGCTGCAGCTGATCCGCGAAAATCCAGACTTACTCAGCGGAGCAATTGAGGAGACACTTCGACTTGAGTCTCCTCTGCAGCGTTCAACGTTCAGGATGACGTTGCGGGATCTATCCATTGACGGCCATCAATTCGGACCTGGAGAGCAGATCTCGGTCATCCTGGGATCAGCCAACAGAGACGAGAAGGTCTTCAGCGATCCTGACCAGTTCATGGTCAGGCGTTTCCCGAATCCCCATCTCGCATTTGGACGCGGTAGCTATCACTGCATCGGCCGTCATCTATCCGTTCTTGAAGCCAGGATTGCGGTTCAAATATTTTTAGAACACTTTCCCAATAGCTCCTTGGCTGGCGAGCCCAGCTGGCATCGCAATAGCTTTGTTCGCACCCTACAAGACTTATCCTTCTTCCTGGAGGCGTAAGCATGACCAACGATGCTGGAACCAGCAGCGACATCTCATCAGCCTCGATCATCGCCAGCATCAAAGACAAAGGTTGGGCCCAAGTGGCAGGTCAGGAAGACCGTCTTGACATGCTGCGCGAAATTTCAGCCAAACTGTGCCGTGCTTTTGTGCCATGCATTGGCAGAGAGTCCTACTTCAAGACCTTCCCCGAGGGCGAGCTACACCATGCTCCCGTTGGCCGCAAAGCGGTGCTTGGTCACTCAGAAGGCGCCTACAACCCAGTGGTGACTCCGCCAGACCTCTGTTTTTTTCTATCGATCCAGACAATCCCTGACGACGCTGGCGGGCAGCTGACCCTTGCAGACGGAGAACGCATGCTTGATGTTCTGCCCACCCCTCTGGTTGACCGATTAAGAGACGAAGGTGTGATCTACACCATGCAATGGGAGCCCAGCCGCTGGCGGGATGAACTGCGAACCAACAGCAAACAAGAAGTGAATGACTTGATGGCCTGCCGAGCCGATGTCGACCATGACTGGGACGGCGATCACCTGATCTTGAAATGGCATACTTTCGCACTCAGGCGCGCATGGTCATCCGGTCGCGAAGCCTTTGCTAACGGAATTCTTGCCCATCTTCCTGCCATACCCTCCGGGATTGATGACGCAGACAACATCTATTGCCGAGTAACTAATGGTCTGGCCTGGGGAAACGGAGAATCGCTGGATCACTCTGAAATCACTGCCATGATCCAAGCCCACGCGGACATCCTCGAGACACGACTGATGCGTCAGGGCGACATGATCATCATCGACAACACGCGCATCCTGCATGGCCGCAGCAAGGCAGCTCAGGATGTAGGTCGCGAGCTTGTCTGCCGATTCGGCCTGCGGGCCAGCCAACTTTGAACAGCCATTCAGCGGCAGAGTCAGGATTGGCCAAGCCCGCACAACAGGATCAGCAAGCCATTGTTACCGTTCAGACTTGGGCAACGGCTCTGCGCACTCATCGGTTGACCGCCCATGAGAGGCTTAGAAAGTGCCCAGTAGAATAGGCCAGTAGAATAGGCGAGTCGAATAGGCCAGTACAGTACAAGTCAAGCGGCTCCGGACCAGCAACTCAGCCAGGCAGAGGCAGCGCAGGCCATTCAGCATCCGACACTTGCTGGGGCTACGTCTTCCAAGCGGCAACAGATACGAATCGAAGCGATACCCTTCCATGCAGATTGATCAGTTTCACTTCTTACGCTGCGGCAATCTCTTCGCCCCCTGCAGCGGGGCCATGATCCGCTTCGCCAACATCGACGCCTCTGAACAGCCCAGGCTCGCCCCCTTGGCCGCCTGGCTGGCGGCGCTGCCGACCACGCTCAGGATCACGCCGAATGATCTGGAGAGGCCACTGCCACAGGTGGTGCCCCGCCTGCTGATGGCCCTCAGCGAACACGCCCGGCTGCAGCCGGCCTCCGCCCGACTGCTGGAGGCCAGCGACACCAGCCTGCGGATCTGGCTGCCTGTGGATGATCAAACGGCTGCCGAGACGGCCGCCGCGCTCTGCTGTCACATCCTCGAAGCGGTGAGGCAGGGCAACACGCCCGATGCCACGACAGCCCGGCTCTGGGCCAGGCTGAACTCCCGTGTCTGGAACCAGACCCACGCCCATCTGGCCAGGGCCGCCCAGGAGCTTGGGGTTCCCTTCTACCGCCTGGACCGCGGCGAGCAGCAGTTTCTGCAGTTAGGCCAGGGCCATCGACTGCGGCTCTGCCATGAGACTCTGACCGACCGCACGCCCCTGTTTGCCCGATCAGCAACCAACAAGGAGACGCTGCATCAGCTGCTGCGGCATCGCGGGGTGCCCTTGCCGGCTCAGAAGGCCGTCGAGACGCTGGAGCAGGCCCTGGCCGCCGCCGACAGCATCGGCTGGCCCGTGGTGCTGAAACCGTGTGCGGGCGGAAAGGGCCAGGGAGTCTGGGTGGGCTTGTCCGGCCCTGATGCCCTGCGACAGGCCTGGGAAGCCCAGGGCGGCCGGGCCAGGCACTTGGTGCAACAGATGCTCACCGGGGCTGACCATCGCCTGCTGGTGATGGAGGGTCGGCTGCTGGCCACGGCGCAACGTCAGCCGGCGACGCTGTGCAGCGACGGCCAGCGGCCCCTGCGCCAGCAGATCGCCGCACTCAACGCCGATCCCGAACGGGGTGTGGCCTATGAACGCCTCCAGAACCGGGTGCCGCTGGATGGACGGCTCGAACTGCTGCTGGCCGAGCAGGGGTTGTCCCTGGAGGCGATTCCAGCGGCCGGCACATCCATCCAGCTCTCCCGCACCGCCAACCTCTCCCAGGGCGGCACCGCGATCGACTGCAGCGAGCAGGTGCATCCCGACAACCGCCGCCTCGCGGAGGACATCGCCCAACTGCTCGGCGCCGACGCGCTGGGCCTCGACTTCATCAGCCAGGACATCGGCGTGAGCTGGCGGGAAGGCAGCACCTGGCTACTGGAGGCCAACCTGTCCCCCGGCCTACGGCCCCATCTGGTGGCCAACCCCCACAGCGATCTCTGCCAGCGGATCGTGCGCCTGTGGCTGGGTGCTTCCCCCCAGGGCCGCATCCCCACCGCCCTGATCACCGGCAGCCTCGGCAAGACCACCACCAGCCGGATGCTGGCCCACGTGCTGCACCACACGGGACTGCGGGTGGGGCTGAGCTCGTCCACGGGCATGGAGCTGGACGGGAAAGGGATCACGACGGGGGATCTGGCCGGTGGGGGGCCGGCCCTGCACCTGGTCAAGGATCGGCGGGTGGAGGCTCTTGTGGCCGAGATCGCCCGGGGTGGCTTACTCAAAGCCGGGCTCGGCCTGGAGCGTGCCGATGTGGGCGCCGTACTCAACGTGTTGGATAACCATGTCGGCATGGAAGGCATCCGATCCCGCGAGGATCTGGCCCGCATCAAGGCCTTGGTCGCCCAGGCCGCCGAACAGCTGCTGGTGCTCAATGCCGACGACCCCCTGGTGCTGGCGATGGCGCAGAACCGCGACCCGGCCTCGATTGCCCTGGTGAGCCAGTCCCCCGCTAACGCCGCCTGGCAGGCCCATCGAAGGGCAGGCCACCTGGCGGTGATGTACGCCAGCGACCCGGACGGCACGATCAGCCTGCATCGGCAGAACAGGGAGCAGCTGCAGATCTGCCTGCGCGACATTCCAGCCTCCGACCATGGAGCCATCGGCACGATCGCCCCTGCCGCCGCCTTCACGGCCGCCCTGGCTGTGGGGCTGAATCTGCAACCCGAACAGATCCTGAATGGTCTGCGCGGCTTCGGGCTGGAACCAGCCCACAGCCGTGGCCGATTCGAAACCCTGGTTGAGACACCCTGGAAGCTGACGCTCTGCTCAGCCGACGGGCCAGAGGCGATGGCTTCGGTGTCTCGCTACACCCTCAACAAAACCGCAGCCCAAGCGCGGCGACGCTTGCTGCTCGTTTCATCACCCGACTCCAGGCCTGATGATTTCGTCAGACAAGTCGGCCAGGAGACCTGGGGCTTTGACCTCGTGATTTGTGCGGCCTGGTACAAGCGAGGCGCACGAACGGAACAGGAAATCCCCGCCCTGTTGGCCGAAGGCGTGCGCCGTCTCGCCCCAGGCGGACCGGAGGTTCTGATCGCCGGGCCCGAGGCCGAAGCCGTCAACGTCCTGGCACATCAGATTCAGCCGGGAGACTTCTGCGTGGTGTGCAGCTTTGACAGTGACACCATGCGCGAGCGTTTGCTCCGGTTGCTGGGGCCTGGCCAGGGAGTTAGCCCTGCAGGCACTGACCCCACGGCATGAGAATGGTTCAACCCGGGGACGGCTAGAGCCGAGGCCAGGGTCCAGGGAGGGAAAAGCCTGCTGGCCCCGATACGCCCCTCAGGCCGCCACACCGGCTGGAGCGCTCACCAGTTGCC
>CAIKWV010000339.1 GCA_903831165.1 uncultured cyanobacterium | reverse complement strand
TGAGTGTGCGCCTGCAGCTGCTGGCCCGTTGCAGCGCCATCTGCACCGTGCCACCCCGCTGTTTTGCACCGCCGCCAAAGGTGATGTCGGAGGTGATCCTGCTGGAGCCCCTGCCGCAGGAGCAATTGCTGCATCCCCAGAGCGCCCGCCAGGTGGAGGCCTTGCTGCGGCGCTGCTTCGCGGCGCGGCGCAAGATGCTGCGCAACAGCCTGGCCGGGCTGCTGCCGGCGCCCCAACTGCAGGAGCTGGCCCAGGAGCTGGGGTTGAACCTGGAGCAACGGCCCCAGGAGCTGGCGCCCCAGGCCTGGGTGACGCTGGCGAGGGGTTTCCAGCAGCTCCCAGAGGCGCTGGCTGAGCCGGCGGCGGCCAGCTCTCCCTTTCAATGACGGCATCCTGAACGACGACCAGGGTGCACCCTGGCCAGCCCCATGCCCGCCGCCGCGCCCGGTTGGGCCCGTCGCCTGGGCTTTCCCGTCTTTTTTCCGCCCGCCAGCCCATGACCCTCACCGCCTTTGCCCCCGCCAAGATCAACCTGCATCTGGAGGTGCTGGGCCTGCGGCCCGACGGCTACCACGAGCTGGCGATGGTGATGCAGAGCCTGGATCTGGTCGACACGCTGCGCTTGTCGCCGACCGCCGATGCCCAGATCACCCTGAGCTGTGACCGGCCCAGTTTGCCCACCGACGGCGACAACCTGATCGTCAAGGCAGCCCAGTTGCTGCGCGCCCGCGCCGGCCTGCCGGAGCTGGGGGCAGCGATTCAGCTCGAAAAACGCATCCCCATCGGCGCCGGCCTGGCGGGTGGCTCCAGCGATGGTGCCGCAGCCCTGCTGGGTCTCAACCAGCTCTGGGGCCTGGGCTTCAGCCCGGAGCAGCTGCTGAACTTTGCCGCCGAGCTGGGCTCGGACATGCCCTACTGCCTGGAGGGGGGGACCCGCCTCTGTTTCGGACGGGGAGAGCGGCTGGAAGCGCTGCCGTCCGGGCGGGGCCCCGCCTGGGCGGTGCTGCTGATCAAGCATCCAGACGTCAGCGTCTCCACACCCTGGGCCTACGGGCGCTGCCGCCAGATGCGCGGCGACTTCTACCTCAGCAGTGAGGCCGACTTTGAGCAGCGGCGCCAGAGCCTGCGCCAGGGGCCCCTGGCCCTGGCCCTGGGCGGGGAGGGGGCGCTGCCGCCCCTGCGCAACGACCTGCAGGCGGTGGTGATGCCCGAGGTGGAGAGCGTGGCCCTGGGGCTGCAGCTGCTGCGCGGGGCCGGGGAGCCGCTGGCCGTGGCGATGAGTGGCTCGGGCCCGAGCCTGTTTGCGCTCCACCCCGACCTGGAGGCGGCCAACGCCGCCGCACGGCAGCTCAGGTCCGACCTGGAGGCCGCTGGATTCGAGAGCTGGTGCTGCGGCTTCCGCCCCACGGGTGTCACCCTGGAATCGGCCGCCATCTCCGCCTGAGAGCCCATGCCTTCCGATCCCCCCCCGGTCCAGGCCGGCGCTCAGGAGCCGTCCCAGCCGGCGGCGCTGTCATCCGAGGCGGGTGCGTTGGCCGCGGGTCTTCCGTCCGATGGGCCTGCCGCCACGACCGCTTCCACAAACCTCGCCTCGCCGTTCGTCGCAGCGGTAGAGGACTCCGGGCCCATCAGCCCCGGGAAGGCGGATTCAGTTTCTGATGACGCCGCTGGCGCGGAGGCTGCGAACCCGGGGCCGCCCCGCAAGGGGCCGCTGAGCTTTCTCTCCGGCGCCCTCACCAGCGGCCTGCTGGCCTGGCTCTGCCTGGGGGTGAGTGGCCGCGTGGTCGGCTACTACGCCGATCATCCTCCCCTGTACCAGGCCCAGTTCGCCCAGAGCATCGCCACCGCCATGAAGACCCTGATCGTCGGCATGTGCTTCCTGGCCACCTTCAGCTTTGCCTTCATCGGCGTCGGTCTGCTGCTCACCTTCCTGCGCAGCCTGCGGCCTGCCGTCAGCGGCAAGCCTTCCTAGGCTGGCGCCTGCAATGGCCGACCCTCGCCCAGCCCCCATGCCTCCCCACGATCTCGGCCTGTTGGTGACGTTGCTGCTGCCGGGCATGCTGCTGTCGGTGCTGCTGCTGAGCACCTTTGCCGCCGGCGGTTGAAGCCGCTTCCGGGTGGAGTGAGTCTCCGCCGATGGCCGGACAGCTGTCTGAGATAAGTTGAGCCCGCTCCGCTCCCAACGGTGCGCCAGCCCCCGAGCCTTTCTGCCGTGGCCGAAACCCTTTTGTTCAACGCCCTGCGCGAGGCCATCGACGAAGAGATGGCGCGCGATCCCTACGTGTGCGTGATGGGGGAGGACGTCGGTGAGTACGGCGGCTCTTACAAGGTCACCAAGGATCTGCACGCGAAATACGGCGAGTTGCGGGTTCTCGATACGCCGATCGCTGAAAACAGTTTCACCGGCAT
>CAIKWV010000338.1 GCA_903831165.1 uncultured cyanobacterium | reverse complement strand
GGGGGGCCTTCTCCTCGACGTTGTGGATCATGTCGAGAATGCCGCCGATCGCCGAGCTTGCCAGGGTGCGGATCGGGCCGGCGCTGATGGCGTTGACCCGCACCTGTTTCTGGGGTCCCAGCTCCGCCGCCAGATAACGCACCGAGGCCTCCAGGGCCGCCTTGGCCACGCCCATCACGTTGTAATTGGGGATGGCCCGCTCAGAACCCAGATAGCTGAGGGTGATGACGCTGGCGCCCGGGTTGAACAGGGGTTTGGCATAGCGGCATAGGGGGGCCAGGGAGTAGGCGCTCACCTCCAGGGCCCGGGCGAAGCCCTCGGGGCTGATCGCCGAATAATCGCCGATCAGCTCCTCCTTGCCGGCGAAGGCCAGGCAGTGCACCAGCACGTCGATCGAGCCCCACTGCTCGGCCACCCGGGCGAACACAGCCTCGATCTGGGCCGGATCCTGCACGTTGAGCGGCTCGAACAGGGTCGGGGCCAGGGGGGCGGTCAGCTCGCGCACCTTGCCCTCAAAGCGGCCCTTCTCGTCGGGCAGATAGGTGACGCCCAGCTCGGCGCCGGCGGCGTGCAGCTGCTGGGCGATGCCCCAGGCGATCGACTTGTTGTTGGCGATGCCCGTGACCAGGGCCTTCTTGCCGCGCAGATCGAGGAGCATGGGGAGAGGGCCGAGGCATCAGCGATCGGCTGATTCTCCCGCAGCGCCGGCCAGGCAGCCCTCAGCGGCGGATCGACCGGCTCCTGCCCCTAGCCTCAGCCTGGCGGGATTCGCTTGCTGGAGATGCCGTCGATGAACGACCCGGGCGCTGCAGCCCCCTTCCGCGGCGGTCGCCTTGCCGCTGAGGAACGCCTGGCTGCGATCGACCCGGCCCGCTACGGCGCCACCCGCAACCATCTCGACGGTGCGGTGACCCGCCTGTCGCCCTACATCCGCCACGGGGTGCTCACCCTGGCGGAGGTGCGCGAGGCGGTGTTCACGCGGCTGGAGGCGTTCGGCGACGGCGCGCTGCAGGGGGATCTCTTCGCTGGCTCCGCAGAAGGCCATCGCTGGAGCCCGGCCCAGCGCCGCGCCGGCGAGAAGTTGATCCAGGAGCTGGGCTGGCGCGACTACTGGCAGCGGCTGTGGCGCCTGTGGGGCGATGGCATCTGGCTGGACCGCGAACCGCTCAAGACCGGCCACCCGAGCGAGAGCTACTCGCCGGAGCTGCCGGCGGACCTGAGCGCGGCCGCCACCGGACTGGCCTGCATCGATGCCTTCGCCTCGGAGTTGATGGCGACGGGCTGGCTGCACAACCACGCCCGGATGTGGCTGGCGTCCTATGTGGTGCACTGGCGGCGGGTGCGCTGGCAGGCTGGCGCCCGCTGGTTTCTGCGTCACCTGCTCGACGGCGATCCGGCCAGCAACAACCTCAGCTGGCAGTGGGTGGCCAGCAGCTTCAGCCACAAGCCCTATGTCTTCAATCGCGGCAATCTGGAGCGCTTCAGCGGCGGTCGTTTCTGCGCCGGCTGTCCGGCTGCCGCGCGGGGCGGTGCCGATCAGTCGGGGGGGTGCCCGTTCGAAGCCAGCTATGGGGCGCTGCAGGCGAATCTGTTCCGGTCGGAATCGCACCAGCCACCCCAACCCCCAACCGCCGCTTCTGGCCTGGCCCGATCGGCTCCGGTTCCGGAGCGGGCGGTTTCAGGGGGCGATCCGGCGCTGGCCTTGCCCCGGCGGCCGCTGGTCTGGGTGCACGGCGAGGCGATGGGGCCCGCCAATCCAGCGCTGCGGGCCCATCCCGGCGCCCCGGCCCTGTTCGTGTTCGACAGCGCGCTGATCGCCGGTCACACCGCCACCACCGGCGGTCACCTCCATGGCGGCGCCAGCCCCCAGCCCCTGGCGCCGGGGCGGCTGCGCTTCCTGCGTGAGTGCCTGGCTGAGCTGCCGGTTGATGTGCGCGAGGGGGACGTGGCGGACGAGCTGCTGGCGGCGGCGGCCGCCGCCGGGGCTGATGCCATCGTCACCAGCCGGGCCACGGATCCGCGCTTCGCCTGGATCGCGGCCCGGCTGGCTCAGGTTTTGCCGCTGCAGATCCTGGAGCCGGAGCCCTTCGTGCAGCTGCCCGATGAGGGGCCCGGAGCCCCGGATCTGCGGCGCTTCTCGCGCTACTGGCGCCAGGCGGAGCCGCTGGTGTGGGGATGAACCTTGCCCGCTGGGCTGAGCAAGCCTGAGCTGGGCTGGATGGGGCCGGGCCTTCTGGCGTCTGCCGGGTTCAGGGCCCCGGCGGTTCCGGTGCCGGCTCCTCGTTCTCAAAATCCTCCGGTTTGATCGGTTGACCCAGCAGTCGCTTCTCGGCCCGCAGCACCGCCTTGGGATTGCTGAGCAGGTTGCGCCTTTCGACCATCGGATAGATCCTGGGCTGGAAGTCCTCGGGCCGGCGCGGCGGTTCCTGCCAGACGAAGCGGCTCTGCGGGGCCCGCTGCCGGCAGAGGGTGGCGAACTGACGCCGCAGTTGCCAGCGCACCGATCCGCGGGCCATGGCGGCATAGAACTCCTGGCGTGCCGCCCGGCCGCCACTGCTGGGTGTGGCGCCGTTGCCGCCCCGTAGGCGGGCGGCATCCGGATTCCAGCGGGGGCTGCAACGGCCCGCCTCGCTGGTGTCGGTGTCGAGCCAGAGATGCAGCCCTGCGCCACCGGGCAGGCTGACCACCGCCAGGCCGTCGTTGGGCTGATGGCGCGGCAGGGGATACACCCAGCCGCTGGCCCGTCGGGCCGCGGGGACACAACCCGCCAGGCTCACCAGGGCCGCCGCCAGGACCAGCCGGCTCAAGCAGCGGCGCGCCGAGGCCCGAACGGTGCCGGCTCGGGGCGGGGTTTTCAGGCGGGGCTGGCGGTGGGGCAAGCGGCGGTGGGGCGGGTTGCAGCCGCCATGATCGGTCCTTGACCCTGTGGGCGCGGCCGCGGCCGGCGCTGAATCCGATGGTGCTCACCAACTCGACCATGCTGCCGCTCGGCACGCCGTTGCCGCTCGAGGCGATCGGACGCCACCGCGGCCAGGGGGTGGGCGCCCCCTTTGACCCCGATGCGCTGGCGGGCAGGCCCGTGCTGGTGCTGTGTCTCTGCCCCCACTGCCCCTTCGTCAAACACGTCGAACCGGAGCTGGGCCGCCTGCAGGCCGATCTCGCCGGCCAGGTGACCCTGCTCGGCAACTGCAGCAACAGCCCCCGCACCCATCCCCAGGACGGGCTGGAGGGCATGGGGGTCCAGGCCGAAGCCCGGGGCTGGACCTTCCCCTCCCTGCTCGACCCCGCCCAGGCCATCGCCCGGGCCTTCCGGGCCGCCTGCACCCCCGATCCTTTCCTGTTCGACGCCGCCCATCGGCTCGTCTATCGGGGCCAGCTGGATGACAGCCGGCCCGGTAACGCCCTGCCGCTCGATGGCCGTGATCTGCGCGCTGCCGTGGCCGCCGTGCTGGCCGGAGAGCCGGTGCCCGTGGAGCAGAAGCCCTCGATCGGCTGCAACATCAAGTGGCATCCGGGCCAGGAACCGCCATGGTTCGGCTGAAGGCTGGGCTGAGCGGCTGCGGCGGCCCACTGTTCAGGCTGCGCGTTCTTGAATCCTGACCTCGGATTAAGGTGGCCGCCATGCAAGTGCCCCCCTTCAGCCTCGGCGAGCAGCTGCGGCAGCTCGGTGATGACCTCGATGGCGCCGTCCTTGCGGTGTTGAGGAGCGGCCAGTACATCGGTGGCGCCACGATCGCCCGCTTCGAGCAGGACTTCGCCGCCAGCTGCGGCGTGCCCCATGCGATCGGCTGCAACAGCGGCACCGATGCCCTGATCCTGGCCCTGCGCGGCCTGGGCATCGGGCCCGGTGATGAGGTGATCACCGCCTCCTTCAGCTTCTTCGCCACCGCCGAAGCCATCAGCGCCGTGGGCGCTAAGCCGGTGTTCGTGGATGTGGAGGACGACACCTATCTGATCGCGCTCGATCGCATCGAGGCGGCGATCACCCCCGCCACCCGGGCGCTGCTGCCGGTGCATCTGTTCGGTCGGCCGGTGGACATGGAGCGCCTCGGTGCCATCGCCGCCGCCCATGACCTGCTGGTGATCGAGGACTGCGCCCAAGCCACAGGCGCCCACTGGGCCGGCCGGCCAGTGGGCAGCTGGGGCGATGCGGGCTGTTTCAGCTTCTTCCCCACCAAGAACCTCGGCGCTGCCGGCGATGGCGGTGCTGTCACCTGCCGCGATCCCGAGCTGGCCCAGCGGATCAGGGAGCTGGCGGTGCATGGCATGCCGCGCCGCTATCTGCATACCGAGCTGGGCTACAACAGCCGCCTTGACGCCCTGCAGGCGGCGGTGCTCAACGTCAAGCTGCCCCATCTACCGACCTGGGTGGAGCGGCGCCGGACGATCGCCGAGCGCTACCAGCGCGAACTCGCCGATCTCCGGGGTGTGCAGCTGCCCGCCAGCGCTGGCGAAGGCCACAGCTGGAATCAGTTCGTGGTGCGGGTGCCCCTGTGTCCGGCCCGATCGTCCGCCTGCGGCGGTGGCTGCAGCCCTTCTGCCGACAGCGCCAGTTTCGGCCTGCCGGAGGCCTGTTGCCGCGACTGGCTCAAGCAGCAGCTGCAGGACCAGGGTGTCAGCACGATCATCTATTACCCGATTCCGATTCACCGCCAGCCGGCCTACGCGTCTCTGGGCTACGGCCCAGGCAGCCTGCCGGTCACCGAGCGGCTCTGCAGCGAAGTGCTCAGCCTGCCGATCTTCCCGGAACTCACCAGTGAGCAGCAGGACCGGGTGATTCAGGTGTTGCGGCAACTGGTGAGCGCTCCAGCCGGTGTGGCGGCCTGAGGGGCGTATCGGGGCCAGCAGGCTTTCCCCTCTCTGGACCCTGGCCTCGGCTCTAGCCGTCCCCGGGTTGAACCATCCTCATGCCGTGGGGTCAGTGCCTGCAGGGCTAACTCCCTGGCCAGGCCCCAGCAACCGGAGCAAACGCTCCCGCATGGTGTCACTGTCAAAGCTGCACACCACGCAGAAGTCTCCCGGCTGAATCTGATCTGCCAGGACGTTGACGGCTTCGGCCTCGGGCCCGGCGATCAGAACTTCCGGTCCGCCTGGGGCGAGACGGCGCACGCCTTCGGCCAACAGGGCGGGGATTTCCTGTTCCGTTCGTGCGCCTCGCTTGTACCAGGCCGCACAGATCACCAGGTCAAAGCC
>CAIKWV010000337.1 GCA_903831165.1 uncultured cyanobacterium | reverse complement strand
GGCCGGTAGAGGCGGCTGGAGGGGTTGGCGAACTGCTCGCTCCACCAGGGGGCCATGGCCGCCAGCACGGCGGGATCGCAGGGGGTGGTGGCGTGGTGGTCGAGGTAGGCGAGCATGGGGCCATGCTCTCAACTTTTCTGCCCCTGCGGCTCGCTTCGCTCCGATGGACCGCTCCGCCCCTGGGCGATCGGCGACGGGTCTCCCTGCTGGTGGCCTGCCTTGGGGTGGCCGGGGTGGTGCTGGCCGGGGGGGCGGCGGCCCCAATCCAGGCGGCTGAACCCGGCACCAGCCCGGATCGCCCCGCCGATCTGGTGATCCTGGAAGAGCGGGACAGCCTGCAGGGGCACCTCACCGAGGGGGTATTCGGGCTGCAGAAGGATCCGAGCACCCCCGATCTCTGGCGGGTGAACATCTGGCGCCAGTGGCCCGACCGGGTGGTGATCGCCACCGATGTGGTGCGCTGTGACACCAAGGCGCCGATGCGCATCACCGGCGACAGCCAGCACGTGATTGTGCGGTTGTTGAATCCGGGGGGGGCGATCAGCCGGGCCAACCGGCTGGACCACATGGTGTGGTGGGCCAGCTGCTTCCCGCAGCAGGCGGGCCAGGATCCGGCTGGGCTGGCGGCAACGGCGCGGCAGTTGGGTTTTTCGGGCCAACTGCCCGAAAGCGAACAGGTCATTGCCACCCCCCCCCGATAGATTTAGGCGATGGCCAACATTCCCTCCGCCGGCCCCGCCGGCCTCCCCGATCCCGCCGAACCGGCGATCCCCAGCCCGCCGGTGCGGTTGCTGCTGGTGGACGACGAACCGGGCCTGCGTACGGCCGTCAAGGCCTACCTGGAAGATGAAGGCTTCCAGGTGACCACCGCCAACGACGGCGAGGAGGGCTGGACGGTGGCGCAGCAGATGCTGCCCGATGTGGTGATCACGGACGTGATGATGCCCCGCTGCGACGGCTTTGGGCTGCTCAAGCGCCTGCGGGCGGACGAGAGGCTGGGGGGCACGCCGGTGGTGTTTCTCACCGCCAAGGGCATGACGGCCGACCGCATCGCCGGCTTCCAGGCCGGGGCGGATGACTACATCCCCAAGCCCTTTGATCCCGACGAACTGGTGGCGCGGGTGCGCAATGTGGTGCGACGCCAGGAGCGTTTGCTGGCTGAGGCGGCCCGCTTTGCCGATGCCGATATCGGCAGCCTGGCCAAGCAGATCACCGAGATCCGCTCGATGCTGGGCCCCGGCGGCGCCCGCAAGCCCACCCCCGATGTGTCCCTCGATTTCACCCCCCGCGAAGCCAGCGTGCTGCAACTGGTGGCGGAGGGAATGATGAACAAGGAAATCGCCCGTCGCCTGGAAACCTCGATCCGCAACGTCGAGAAGTACGTCAGCCGCCTCTTCATCAAGACGGGCACCTCCAGCCGCACCGAACTGGTGCGCTATGCGTTGGAGCATGGCTTGGTCGATTGAATTCTTGGCTGTAAGCCAGATCGGAGTTGCCGCCAGCCCATCGAAGGCCCCCGTCTGAACAGGCCTGGCTGCGCCGATCCTCAGGACGCCCGTTGCCAGTCCAGCTGCACGCCGGCCTCGCTCCAGCGCAGGCAGTCCTCCAGCCTCCGCCCCACCAGCAACTCCTGCACCGGCCGCCGGTCCCCTAGGACGCGCCGCGGCAGCACGGTGGCCGCAGCGATGGCCCACTCCGGCCGGCCGCTCCAGCCGGCCAGTCGCCGCGCCCCCTCCAGCAGGGGCAGGGTGACGCCGGCCAGGGTGCCGTCCTCCAGGCGGCAGCTGCCGTTGGCTACCACCAAAGTGCGCTGATCCCAGCGGTGCAGGCCCTCGGCCAGGCCGTAGGGCGCCAGGGCATCGCTCACCAGTGCCACCTGGGCGGGCGCCAGCCGTTGCAGCAGTACCGCCATCGCCGGGGCCACATGGACCCCATCGGCGATCAGGCCCAGGGCCACATTGCCCCGCAGGGTGGCCGCCGCGATCGGCCCCGGCTCCCGGTGCCCCAGCCCCGCCATGGCATT
>CAIKWV010000336.1 GCA_903831165.1 uncultured cyanobacterium | reverse complement strand
GGAGGCCTTTGCCGCCTATCGGGCCGGCCGCTGCCAGGCCGTGAGCATCGACAGCTCGATCCTGGCCGCCCAGCGTTCGGCTTTCGCCGACCCCGCCAGCCATCGCCTGCTGGGCAAGGCCCTGAGCAAGGAGCCCCAGGCTCCGGCCACGCAGCAGGCCGATCCGGCCTGGGCCGATGCGGTGCGCTGGATCGTCTATGCCCTGTTTGAAGCGGAGGAGCAGGGGATCACCCAGGCCAACGTGAAGGCCAAGTTGGCGGAGGCCAAGGCCAATCCGAAGCTGGCGGAGCGGCGCCGGCTGCTGGGGGTGGAGGGCAACCTGGGCAGCCAGCTGGGCCTGAGCGATGACTTCGTGGTCCGGGTGATCAGCGCCGTGGGCAACTACGGCGAGATCTACAACCGCCATCTGGGTGAGGGCTCGGCCCTGGGCCTGCCCCGCGGCGCCAACCGCCTCGCCGGCGAGGGCGGCCTGATGGTCTCGCCTCCCTTCCGTTGAGCTCGCTCGATTGAGCTCGCTCCATGGAGCCTGATCCGTTGCGCCTGATCCATGGAGCCCGATCGGAGCCCATCCCCTGACCCCGCTTCAGTTGCGGCGTGATTTGCTGGCAAACTGCGCCGGGACGCTTGGAGCATTGTTTTGGATCTGCGCAGGCTGAAGGCTGTCGCTCCGCTGCTGTTGCTGCTCACGGCCTTCGGCTGCGCCAGCGAAGGCGGCAGTGGCGGGGTCAGCAGCGTTCGCATGGCGGCGATCCGCTCCCACGGCCAGCTCAACTGCGGCGTCGACGGCCAGGTGGCCGGCTTCAGCAGTGTGGCCGCCAATGGCCGTTACCAGGGTTTTGATGTCGATGTCTGCCGGGCCGTGGCGGCCGCCCTGCTGGGCTCGGGCGAAAAGGTCGAGTTCCGCAATCTCACGGCCACCCAGCGGTTCCCGGCGGTGGCCAGCGGTGAGGTCGATCTGCTCTCGCGCAACACCACCGACACCCTTGGCCGCGATGCCCCCGGCGGCAATGCGATGAGCTTCGCGCCGGTGGTGTTCCACGACGGCGTCGGTGTGATGGTGCCGGTCGCGTCGGGGATCACCGCCCTGGCTGGACTGGGCGACAAGCCGGTCTGCCTGCTCCGCGGTGCCACCACCGAGCAGGCCCTCACCGATGCGCTCCGGCAGATCAATCTCCGCTACGTGCCGCTCAAGTTCAGCACCATCGATGAGATGTTCGGGGCCTACCAGCAGGGTCGCTGCGCCGCCGTCAGCATCGATCGCTCCGCCTTGGCCGCCCAGCGCACCACCTTCGCCAATCCTGCCGCCCATCGGATTTTGCCGGAGGTGCTGAGCAAGGAGCCGCTGGCCCCGGCCACGGCCCAGGCTGATCCGGCTTGGGCCGACGCGGTGCGCTGGATCGTCTACGCCCTGTTTGAAGCGGAGGAGCAGGGGATCACCCAGGCCAACGTGAAGGCCAAGTTGGCGGAGGCCAAGGCCAATCCCAAGCTGGCGGAGCGGCGCCGGCTGCTGGGGGTG
>CAIKWV010000335.1 GCA_903831165.1 uncultured cyanobacterium | reverse complement strand
GCTCGGGTTTCGGCGGCACCCTGCTCAAAGGTAGTGAGCACAACGACGCCTTCCTGCCCAGCGAGGCGGGCCGCCTGCGCACCGCCACCAACAACTCCGGCGGCATCCAGGGGGGCATCAGCAACGGCGAGGAGATCGTGCTGCGGGTGGCGTTCAAGCCCACCGCCACGATCCGCAAGGAGCAGCAGACGATCGATTCCGAAGGCAACGCCACCACCCTGGCCGCCAAAGGCCGCCACGATCCCTGTGTGCTGCCCCGCGCCGTGCCGATGGTGGAGGCGATGGTGGCTCTGGTGCTGGCCGATCACCTGCTGCGCCAACAAGGGCAGTGCAGCCTCTGGTGAAGGGCAACGGGCTGGCGGCTCAGGCCCTGAGGCCTGGGGACGTGAGTCTTGGTTTCACCTCGCCACACAGGGGATAGGGCTGGGTCGACAACCTCTCCCCCACCAGTCAGCTGGAGGGTGCGTCCGCGCTCGCTGCCGGGGACGTTGCCGTTGGCGTGCTGACAACCGCCGCAACCGTGGCGGCACCAAGTCGGCTGGCGGCCTTGGCCATGCGCTTGGCCACCGAGCCGCCGGCCTTGGCGGTGCGGGCCCGCTTCGCCGGCCGTGGGGTGACCTCGGCGGCCGCCGCAGGGGTTGGATCGATTGCCACATCGCTGGCCTCGGCAGCTGTTGCGGTCTGGACCTTGCTGCTTGCGGCCTTGGCTGGGTCTGCCTTGCGGCTGGCGCCGCGGGCTGCTTTGGCTTGCGTCCCGGTGCCCTTGGCCACTGCCGTGCGGCCGCGGGCCGCGCCTGCTTTACCGGCTGTGCTCTCGGACCCGGTTGGGGCGGATTTCGCGGTCGCCTTGCCAGCGGCTCTGGTGCCGGTGGCGGCGGGCCTGGCCTTGGCCACCCCTGCCCCGGCTGCACTGCGAGACCTGGTGGGCGCCGCCGCCGCTGCCGCCGTGGTCTTGCGCCGACTGGAGCCCTTGGTCGTGGCCGCTGACTTGGCGGCAGTGGTTGGCTTGACGACAGTGGTTGGCTTGACGACAGCGGTTGGTTTGGCAACAGCCGTTGGTTTGGCAACAGCCGTGGGCTTGGCCACTGCCTTCGGCTTGGCGGCAGCTCTGGTTTTCGCCGTGGCCTTGGGCTTGGGCTTGGCCGCCGCCTTGGGCTGGGCAGCAAGCGTTGCCGCCGCGGCCCGGGAGGCAGGTTTAGAACGCGTTGTGCGGGCTCTCGCTGCCGGTGCCGCAGCGGTGCGGCTGCGGTGCGACAGCACGATCGCCCACTCGGCATCGGTGAGATTGGCGGGTTTGGCGCCATGGGCATCGGCCACCTTGGCGGCCTTCTCAATGTCGGCGATCAGGTTCTGCCAGGAGGTGGCGAAACGCTTGTCGGACTGGGATTTTGCACCACTTTCGACCAGGGTCTCAATCACGCCCGCAGCGGTGACCTTCTTGCGACGACGATTGAAGATCTCCTTCTGAAGCTGGGCGATGAGAGCATCAGCCTTATCGCTGAGCTTGATCGTGAGCTGAGACATGGAAGCGAGAATTCCTAACCAATGAGTAGCACTGCGCCATGGCAACGGCAACCTCAGCCCCGCTGATCATGGACTCAAACCAACCCGCAGGCCCGCCAACAACGCCTGCAACGGCGCCGGATCGAAGCCATCATCCCCTCGCTCCGCTCCGCCCAGCGGCGGCGACTGCGGCACCGGGATGCGACTCAGCAGCGTCGATCCCAGCGCCACCGCATCCACGCCAGCCGCCAACCAGGGGGCCACATCCGCCGGCGCCAGACCACCGGCGGCGATGCAGAAGGGCAACGGAGCTCCGAGGGGGTCGCCGAGTCGTCTCCAGTAGCCGGGCCCCAGCGGAGCGGCGGGAAACAGCTTGACGATCGAACAGCCCCGTTGACGGGCCCCGTGCACTTCCGTCGGCGACATCACCCCTGGCACCAGGGTGAGGCCAGCGACACAGGCCCGATCCAGCAGCGCTGGCTCAAAAATCGGCGACATGGCGTAGGCACAACCCGCGGCAATGGCTCCCTCAAGAGCCTCCATGGCGGTGATCGACGCGGCCCCGAGAGCCAGCCGGGGGAACCCCTGGATCAGCTCCGCCATCTGATCGCACCAACCGGCACCAGGCTGCCAGGCCAACTCCACATGGCGCACGCCCAACGCCTGAAGCCGCCCCAGCAAGGGAGCGGCTGCCAAGGGTCGTTCAGGACGCAGAACCACCACCAGGGGCTGGCGGCGCAGGGAGGCGATCAACGCAGCCGCCGAGGATGGGACCTCGGCGGCTGAATTCGGAGGGGCCGGATCCGACTCAGACGTAGCTGGCCACCGTGACGTCACGGCTGATCAGCAGTTCCTGCAGTTCCTCGGCATCGACGGTCTCCTTTTCAACCAGGATCTCGGCCAACTCGTTGAGCACCGGGCGATTGGCGGTGAGCACCTCAGTGGCGCGGCGGTAGGCCTCGGCGACCAACAACGACACCTCTTCGTCGATGGCGGCGGCGGTGTCCTCCGAGAAGTCCCGCTCGGCGGCGATGTCGCGGCCGAGGAACATGCCGCCCTGGGCGCGGCCCAGAGCCACCGGACCGAGCCGATCGCTCATGCCGAAGCGGGTGACCATCTGGCGGGCGACGCGGGCGACCTGCTGCAGGTCATTGGAGGCTCCGGTCGTCACCTCGTCTTCGCCGTAGACGATCTCCTCGGCGACCCGACCGCCCAGGGCGACGGCCATCTGGTTCTGCAGGTAGGCGCGGGAATAGAGGCCTGACTCCATCCGCTCCTCACTGGGGGTGAAGAAGGTGAGGCCGCCGGCATTGCCACGCGGAATGATCGAGATCTTCTGCACCGGGTCGTAGTCGGGCATCAGGGCACCGACCAGAGCATGGCCGGCCTCGTGATAGGCAACCAGGCGCTTGCGGCGCTCGCTCATCACCCGATCTTTTTTCTCAGGGCCGGCCATCACGCGCTCAATGGCGTCATTGACCTCGTCCATCGACACCTCGGTGAGCTGGCGACGGGCCGCCAGAATCGCCGCCTCGTTGAGCAGGTTGGCCAGATCGGCACCGGTGTAGCCGGGGGTGCGGCGGGCCACCTTGTCGAGGTCGACATCTTTGGCCAGGGTTTT
>CAIKWV010000334.1 GCA_903831165.1 uncultured cyanobacterium | reverse complement strand
GATCACCAGCACGGTGTGGTCGCCGGCCAGATGGCGCAGCAGCTCGCCGGTGCGCTCGGTCTCCTCATCAGAGAGGCCCGCCACCGGTTCATCGACCAGCAGCAGCTCGGGATCCTGGGCCAGCAGCATGGCGATCTCCAGCCACTGCTTCTGACCGTGGGAGAGGCTGCCGGCCGGCCGCGAAGCACTGGCCTCCAGCCCCACCACCGCCAGCAGTTCCTGCACCCGATCGCGCTGCTCACCGCTGAGGCGACCCAGCAGCAACGCAAAGGGCGAGTGGCTGCCCTTGACCGCCAGCTCCAGATTGCGGCGCGGCGAGAGGTTCTGGTAGACGCGGGGCGTCTGGAACTTGCGGCCGATGCCGAGCCGGGCGATGCGATGTTCGCTGATGCCCAGCAAGGACTGGCCGCGGAACAGCACATCGCCCCGGGTGGGCTTCACCTTGCCGGTGATCACGTCCAGGAAGGTGGTCTTGCCGGCGCCATTGGGGCCGATCACGGCCCGCAGCTCACCGGGGGCCAGGCTCAGGTTGAGGTCATTGAGGGCCAGGAAGCCGTCAAAGCTGACGCTGACCTCCTGGAGTTGCAACAAGGCGTTCACGGTTCACCTCCAATGGACTCAGCAGCGCACGGGGGGCGCCCCACACACCGGGGACACTCAGAGAGGCACTTCATCGCTCACCTCCATTCGGCTTGGATCCGCCTTCTTCGGCGATGGCGCGGGACTCGATGGCCAGGCGCTCGGCCTGCACCTCGGGATCAAGGTCAAGGCCGGGGTAGGTGGCGGTGTGCGGTGAGGCGCCGAACATCGCCCGGATGCGACCGGGACCGCCCTGGCGCCACCAGCCCACCACCCCATCGGGCAGGGCCGTGACCACCAGCAAGAACAGGCCCCCCTGGATGAACAGCCAGGTTTCGGGCAGCTGTTCGCTGATCAGGCTCTTGGCGTAGTTGATCAGCACCGCGCCGAGCACGGCGCCGATCAGGGTGCCGCGGCCTCCCACCGCCACCCAGATCACCATCTCGATCGAGAACGGCACCGCCATGTACTGGGGGCTGACGATGCCCGACTGCACCGTGTAGAGCGCACCACTGACACCGGCCAGGGCACCGGCGACGGTGAAGACCAGGGTCTTGAAGGCGGTGGGGTTGTAGCCGGTGAAGCGCAGCCGCGGCTCGTCGTCGCGGACCGCGATCAGGGCATCGCCGAAGCGGCCGGTGGTGAGCCAGCGACACAGCAACCAGGCGGCGATCACCAGCAGCACCGTGACCCAGAACAGGTTGCGCTGCATGGCGTCCGAGCCCACCATCTGGCCGAAGAAACTGGCCGTATCGGTCTTGAGGCCATTGGTGCCATTGATCAACTTCTGCTGGCCGTTGAAGAAGTTGAAGAACACCAGCAGAGCGGCCTGGGTGAGGATCGAGAAGTAGACCCCCTTGATGCGGTTGCGGAAGACCAGGTAGCCCAGCAGGCCGGCCACCAACGCCGGAATCACCCAGATGGCAACCAGGGTGAACCAGGGGGAGTTGAACGGTTGCCAGAACAGCGGCAACGCCTTGACGCCATAGAG
>CAIKWV010000333.1 GCA_903831165.1 uncultured cyanobacterium | reverse complement strand
GGTCGCTGACCCGCATCTGCCGGAACGACAGGGCAAAAGGATTGACCCAGAAAAGGTCTGAATATTCCGGATCGCGCACGGTGATATGGCCGGCCACGCCTTCGCCGAAACCGGAGCGTCCAAACACCCGCAGGGCACCGGCCAGGTGGCTGAGCCGATAGCGCCGTTCCTCCGCAAGGGTTTCGAACCGGGGTGGACTCTTGTGGATCAGGACTTGGGGAACGAGCTCCAGGCCATTGATCTGGCGCCCCTGGTCCGTGTTCAAAGGCGCTGCTGCCATTGCTGCCCTGCTCCAAGCCATCGCAGCCTTGATTCTGCCAGCGATGGCGGCTCCCGAACGTGGCCCCGGCAGAGGCCTTGGGGTTCTTGGCCAAGGAGCTTGTAGCTCACAGAATGGGCCTCCCCCGGTTTTGAGGACAGGTCAACAAGGATCAAGCCATGACCTCCAGACTGTCCATCAATGACCAATGCCACCAAGTCACTACGCCGGTTCACGGCACAGCACAAGCAAGAGGCCGTTGCGCTCTGCCTGCGACCGCGCAGGACGAAGAAACCAATAGGGCTCCAGTCAGGAGGCTGACAAATGGACAGTACGCCAAAGGTTGGGATTATTGATCATGACTTGCAAACCGCCTCACGGCCTCGCGAAGTAGGGCAAGAGCGCCTTGAGGAAATGAAAGCAGATATTGTCGAAATCTAGAGTAATCTAGCACAAGGACCTCGACATCGGAGACCGCGACGAGTGTCGCGATCCGCCGCGAGTCTGAAGTCACGAGCCCGTATTCACCGACGACCGCACCGACGGTAAAGCGAGCAAGCCATTTCCCATCCGTGGCATACACGTCTAGTAACCCCTGGGCTACGACATAGACTTCAGATGCAACGTCTCCGGACCTGCAAAGCAGTTCGCCTCCGGTAAGTAGGCGACTCTCGAACATGGACGCAAGGAGTCTCAAGTCCTGGTTCTCTACATCGCAGAATACGTCCGATTGCTCGAGAACTCCTACTCGTCGAGTGATCTCAGTGACATCCACCGTTTTGAGGCGAAACTCGAAGAATCGCTTCGCCCGTATCATCCGATCACGCCACTGACGGTCCTCGGCGAGGGGGTGCGGCGGGAGGATCGATGGGTCCCCAAGAAATCGGGCAGCTTCACGCAGCCCCGAGACATAGGCGCTGTGAACAGTGGACCAATGCTGACTGATCGTCGCGTCTCCAGCAAACTGGATTCGACCACACGGCTGTCCGAGCACCTCAAGATCGTCTGGCGTGCTTCCAACCGCAATATGGGGATAAGAACCTCTGGAAAAAGGGTCAGCGGTCCATTGGGTGCGTTCAACCCGGATTGGATCAGGTAACTTTCCAAACGTCTTGCACATTACACTCTGCCCCCATTCGCGAACTTGATTCAGCGACAGACGCTCGAGTGCCTCTCCTTCCTCGCCGCCTACCAGCAACACGATGCAATTCATGCGATGAGTCGCCCACATGTTGATGGCGAGGCGCGGCCAGATACTTGGGCGAATACCGGAATCTCGCCGAGGCTGGGCCAGACCAAATACATACTGGTGCTTGGGCCAATAAGGCTGGTCGTAGAACAACGCGACCTTGGCCAAGCAACCGACGCCGAGCCTTAGAATCGCGGCATGCTTAGAAGCTGGTAGTGGGGGCTCAAAGTGGACGGTACCGGCCTTGAGGACGCCAAGCGGGAGGGTGACGATACACGCGCTCGCCTGAAACGATCCCAGCGATGATTCGATGTGAACACCGTTTTCGTCTTGTCTGATCGTTTGAACTTCGCAGCCCAAGCGAATGTCCAAGTCTTGAGCAAGATAGGATGGAATAACACCATATCCATCAGGAAAAACGCTGTCACCGAAGCCAAAGACCTGGTATCCAGTCTCCCAGTACTTAGCCGAGATCGTGTCGCCATATCCACCCCAGTCATCTCGAAGACAGATATCGACATGCCACGTCGGGTCAACTTGGGAATCACGGTCTCCCTTCTCCAGGAGTTTCTCAAATACAGCTGCGGCTGGAGCATCGGCCAAGTCTCTGCGGTCGGCCTTGAGCTTCCAGGCATCAAAGCGATCGCGGAGCTCGTCGGCCGCTACGATACTTGCGGTGCGGCTTTCCGGTGTCAGTGGCTTGCCGTCTAACCCAATCGTCTCCATCTGGTCCCAGCCGCCGATATACGTCGTGTCGCCACCCACGTAGTAGATGGGCTGTGCCATTTCGCGGCAGAGATTAGTGATTGGATTCCCTTCGGTTCCATGAATCCATTGAGCACCGTGGTCGAGCCGATCCACGGTGTGAACGCGACCCCCGATTCGATCTCGGGCCTCGAGCACGGTTACCTTCACTCCCCTGCCATGCAGGGCTCTCGCCGCCGCAAGCCCGGAGACACCCGCACCAATAATAACTACTTCAAGACTTGCAGGAGAAGCTGAGCTTGTCATAACTAGAACTCTTTGATTAGCATGCACATTCTCCAAGCTAATTGATTGGCTCTGGTGTCAAATTTTTTGGGCCCTCTCAATCTTAATGCCAATATATGGCATGCCCACAATCAGGTAGTCGGTAACCCGGTTGTCACCACTGTTGATGCGGAGCAGATGACTGGAGCCCTCGGGACCGGCCCGCCTGATCGTGGCGAGCACGTTGAGCTCCGGCGCTTCCACCACAAGCACCTGTTTACCGGTGGCCTCCTCCAGCTCCGCAAGAGCCTGATTAGCGGAAGGAAGTCACTCACGACTGCCGCGTCCGCTGGGCTCTGGCACTGATGGCCTCGAATCCAGGCGTAGGCAGGGGCAGCGTAGACAAGGGCCACTTTGAGCGCACCGGCGGAACAAGGAGCCAGTCAGGCACCAGGATAAGTCGAAGCGTTTCTGCGCCTGTGCCGTACAAGCAGAACGCACCGACAGTTACCGAGCGAGTCTGAGCCCACCTGGGGGTTGCTGCCAACCTGGCGCAGTCCGAATCGATCGCTGATTCAGATGGGCATCTGGGGGGCGATGGTGTGCCAGTGGGCCAGGGAGATCGGGGCTGAACCGCTCTCTCTCTCTCTCCCTCCCTGGCGCTGGCCTTGACCTTGGCCGACAGCTCTGCTCCAGTGAGCAGAGTGAAAGAGGGAGGGGTATCTAAATGTATTCTTCCTGTGACTGCAGAATCGTTGGCCCCGGCTCTCTGCATTTTTTCGGCACTTGCTCGGACTGGTGGAGCAACGAAAGTGGCGTCGATCATCGCCGGATTCAAGCCATCCTGGTCGAGGCATTCTGACTCAGACTGGGGCCGCCCCTGCAGGCCAACAATTCTTCATCAGAGCCTCTGAATAGCAGGCCTTCAGCGCAGCTGGCAAAGCTAAACGGTCCTGCTCCATACCCAAGCATGCCCCGTCATAACGTTGTTGATCGACGATCGGATCTCAACGCAGGAAAAAGACGATCGACAAGAGGAGTCCGATCACGATGACCATGAAGCGGAGCTGCCGAGGTTTCACCATGCCTGAACAATGGCCGCCAATCGCACCTCCCAAGACCGCACCGATAGCCATCACCAAAGCAGCTGGCCATTGAACCAGACCAGCAACCAGAAAAGAAGGCAACGCCGCAAGATTGACGGCAAGGGAGATGACCTGTTTGAGACCATTGAGACGTATCAGATCGTCATCAAACAGCAGAGACAGGACGGCAAGGACAATCACGCCCATACCAGCACCAAAGAAACCTCCATACAGCGCAGCCAGAAATATCGCAACGACCGACCAGCGCAAGGAAGCACTTGAGCGTCTCTGTTGCTGATTGCGCAGAATTATGGCGTGCAACGGCTCCTGGAGGGCCAACAGGAACGTGCCCAAAAGAAGCAACCACGGGACCAAGGATAGGAAAGTCTTGTTACCTAGCACCAGCAGGATCTGTGATCCAACGAAGCCACCAATGAGGGCTGGCGGGATCAGCAACACCATTCGAGCCCTCTGGCCCTTCAGATCACGGCGAGAACCTTGCACTGCGGCGAGATAGCCCGGCATCAGGGCGACGGAGTTGGTCACATTGGCGACCAGGGCCGAAAGGCCAAAGCCAGTGAGCGCAGGGAAGCTGATCAGCGAACCACCACCGGCCAATGTGTTGACAAAACTAGCGATGATCGCCGACAGACCAAGCAATCCATAACTGCTCAGTTCATTCCATTCCGGCAAAAAGAAGGTCAAACGCGTAGCAAGTCCACATAGGAAAGGTACCAGTGGATGGTGACTCCCCCGTCGGCATGGTGATCCATCCCCACCATCGCCTCAATCGCCTCAAGGATGTCGTTATCGCTACAATCCTCGACCCCAAACAACAATCGAGCGAAGTGGGGCGCAGCGGCTGGACCGGCGAAGCTCCAGGGGCACGGAAGTGTGGCAACATCAACGCAGGCCAGCGTCTCAGGAAAATCAAGCACCTTCCAATCACGATAATACCCCTGGTGACCAGAAGGGCTGTGGCGGCCAACGAACTCATCCAGAAATCGAGCAATCCTGCTGCCTTGTCCAACATCGGCCAAGTGAACTCGGGCACCAACATCAACCTGAGAGGCCAGATTCTCGAGAAAACAGGTTAGATCTTCGACATGATGCAAAGAGGCAAGACAGATGACACGTGTGACCTTTTGCCTAAGATCCCAATTGCCGTAAGGACTGACTGTCTGGACGTCAGTCCGAAACGAATCAG
The DNA here is from genome assembly GCA_903831165.1 of uncultured cyanobacterium. Classification (GTDB taxonomy): domain Bacteria; phylum Cyanobacteriota; class Cyanobacteriia; order PCC-6307; family Cyanobiaceae; genus Cyanobium. The sequence continues at coordinate 1,198 of CAIKWV010000333.1, read as the reverse complement.
CAAAATCTAGATTAACAATAGATGCAGGCCTCCGAAAGATACCAGCCGAGATAGCCGCCTAGGGAAGGAACATCAAGAACAACATCAGAGGAGGCTATCGGCGCAAGCCTGAACAGCTGAAGAAACTCCAGCCTGCGAGCCTGCGGGTAGGTGTGCATGGCCTGATCATAGGAAAGTCCGCGCTTGTTGAAGATCGCGCCATATTCAGTGCTGGATATTGCCCTCGACGGCGCATTAGCATCAGACGCAGGTGAAGAGAAATGCATCCAGCGCAAGAAAAAAGTCAGCCAAAACCCATGAGCATCTCTTTATGGGTTAGGCTCAATTAAAGTTACCATACTCGCCCACTTGCCTGGGCCACCGGTATGAGGTGAGGTCGGCTGGCCCCTCTCCGCCCTGAGCCTGAAACCGATATTGCCCCGACCGAATTCGACCTGATCAGCTTTCTGCAGCAGACTGGCTCTATCGATCTGCGGCGAGGGCTTCCTAACGCGACCTGGTAGCTGCTCCTGGGAGCGCTACTGGGGATTCGGCAACGTTGCCATCACCTGCGGGACCTGGAGCGGTGTCGCCGAAGCCATCTCCGAGAACGTCAGCCACCACTCAATCCTCTGTCTGGCTGGATTTCAGTTGATCTGGGTCGGCATGCAAGCGGTCCCTGCACGACATCACGGAGCTGATGGTGATGGCAATGACACAACTGAAGCTCAGCACGGATTGAGACTGTGAATCCGTCCTGTCTTCAGAGCCGACTGCTTGTTTCCAAAAGAACAAGCATGTGATCATAAAATGCAAGCCTCAATGCTATTGATCGATCAATGCCATCAATCAGATCCGCGGCCGCACGATCGCGAACGACGTCAGGTCCTACCGCGTACCACTTGCTACCGGGCTGCTGACCCAGGTAGCCATCAACAAGATCAGGAAGGTGTCGCTTATCATCATGGTAAATGTGATCCCACATGTAATATAATGGCCCCGTTTTTCCCTGTGCAGCCAATGACGGAAAACCCAGTGAGAGAGCCTTGAGCCAGGCGGCAAAGTCAAGGGGAATGCATTTTTCTGTAGCCATGATCATGCCAACAATCAAATCCAGGCTATCGCCGTCATCGATCCTAAACAGCTCCCAATGTTGCGGATCAGCGTCAAGCAAGACGCTGGTTTTTTCACACTCTTCTGCTGCTTCATCCAAGGCTTC
>CAIKWV010000332.1 GCA_903831165.1 uncultured cyanobacterium | reverse complement strand
CTGCTGGCCGTGGCCGTAGATCAGCCAGAGCAGCAGCAGGCTGCCGGCCAGGTTGCCGGCCATGGCCAGCACTTCGATCAGCAGGTTGATCTGGTATTCCATCTGGCTGGCCAGGGCCGATCCCCAGAAGCGTTTCAGGGTGCGCCAATACCGCAGCGGCCCCTTAGTCATCCCAGTCGCCGTCCCCGGTGTCGCGTCTCCTGCGTGCGCCATCGTCAGGCCCCCATCGCCGAGTAACGGCGCACCCCGGCACGCCAGAGCAGCAGGGTGATCGGCAGCAACAACGCAATCCAGGCGGCCACGGCGGCAAAGCTGGCGCCGATCGCCACCGGGCCACCGGCCAGCAGCTGGGCGGGAAAAGCCACCATCAAGGGGAAGGGGGTCCAGTGGGCGGCGGCCCGCAGTGCCGGCGGGAACACCTCCAGCGGCGCCACCAGCCCCGAGAGGAACAGGTAGGGGATGAACAGCAACCGCTCCAATGCACTGGCCCGTTCACTCCAGAAGCAGAGGATGGCGATGCAGCTCTGCAGCAGGAAGTTGATCGTGAACGCCAGCCAGATCGCCAGCACCGTGGCGACGATGCGCCCGGGCGAGGGGATCCAGAAGGCCGCCGGCTGCAGCAGGAAGAACACGGCGGCGATGATCACCACGAAGGGCAGCCGCGTCAGCTGTTCCGCCAGGTGCGCCGCCACGTAGCGCCACAGTGGCTGCAGCGGTTGCAGCAGGTAGGGGGAGAGGCGGCCCTGCAGGGCATCCTCCTCGAAGGCATACACCACCCAGGCCACGCTGAACTGGCGGGCCACGAAGGCGCTGAGGAAGTAGCGGCTGAGCTGCAGTGGATCCAGTCCGATCCCGCCCGAGCCGAGGCCACCCGCAGCCACCCCCGGGCCCGGGTCGGGGGCCGCGGCCAGCTGGCTCCAGATGCCGAGCATGATGAACGGCAGGATCCCTGATAGGGCCCAGAGGGCGGTTTCGGCCCGGTACTCGAGCATCAGGGCGTACTGGCTGCTGAGCAGGGCCCGGGCCACCCGCCCGCCACGGCCGAGCTGGCCGCCCAGGAACTGGAGCCGGCGGCCCAGGCTCCGCTGCCGCAGGTTGCGCGGCCCCGGGGCTTGCCTGGGCCTGGCACCGCCTGGTGCTGCCCTCATGCCACTGCCCCCTGGCGGAACAGGCGGCCGATCAGTTCCTCGATCGGTGGATCACTCACCTCCAGATCCCGGACTTCCAGCGTTGCCAGCAGCTGGGCCACCACCTCGGTCAGGCGCTCCCGCTCCACCAGCAGCCGCACATCCCGGCCGTCGCAGGCCTCCAGCTCGCCATAGGGCGCGAAGGTCGCCGCCGGCTGGGGTTCCTCCAGTTCCAGGCGCACCAGGCGGCAGGGGGCCAGGCGGCTGGAGAGCTCCCGCAGGCTGCCGTCATGAAACAGGCCGCCCTCGTGGATCAGCAGCACCCGCGGGCAGAGGGCGGTGATGTCCGCCAGGTAGTGGCTGGTGAGCAGCACGGTGGCCCCGTGGCGGCGGTTGTAGTCCGCCAGAAACGAGCGCACCCGGGCCTGGGCGTTGATGTCGAGGCCGAGGGTGGGTTCATCGAGGAACAGCACCGCTGGCCGGTGCAGCAGGGCGGCCAGCAGCTCGGCCTTCATGCGCTGCCCCAGCGACAGCTTGCGCACCGGGCGGGTCAGCTCCTCCCCCAGCTCCAGCATCTCCGCCAGTTCGTGGATGCGCTGCCGGGCGGTGGCGTCATCGAGGCCATAGACGGCCGCATTGACCCGCAGCGAATCGAGCGGCGGCAGATCCCAGATCAGCTGCTGCTTCTGGCCCATCACCAAGGTGATCTGGCGCAGGAAGTCGGCCTGGCGGCGCTGGGGGATGTGGCCGGCCACCTCGGCGCTGCCGCCGCTGGGGTGGATCAGGCCGCTCAGCATCTTCAAGGTGGTGGTCTTGCCGGCGCCATTGGGACCGAGGAAGCCCACCATCTCGCCGGCCTCGATCGTGAAGCTCACCCCCTTGACGGCCGCCACATCGCGATGGCGGCGGCGCACGAAATGGCGCAGGGTGCCGGCCAGGCCGGGCTGCTTGTCGGCCACCCGGTAGGTCTTGGAGAGCCTTTCGGCGCGGATGATCGCCATAGAGCCATTGTGAAGCTGAGGCCTGCCGGCAGGGCGGGTTCGGCGACGTTTGGAGCGAACTGGCTCCTCAAGCGCTGGGCTGCAACAGCTGACGTTGCTGGGCAGGGATCTGCTGAATTGCAGGGAACAGCCGCTGCTGTTGGCATCCGTCCCGGATCAGGGCAAGCCGTGAAGCCGGGACCGCATCGCCGTAGGGACGTTGTGGAGCTGGAACAACCGTGCCCGCCCCTCAGCTCACCCCAGCGGCTGAGACTCCAGCACCGCCACACAGCGGCCGCAGAGGCTCGGGTGCGCCAGATACCGGCCGATGTCGGTTTCGAAGTGCCAGCAGCGCTCGCACTTGTGGCCTTCGGCCCGGGCGATGCGCACCGTGATGCCGGCCTCTTGGGCCTCGGCCAGCATCACCGCCGGTGCCTGAGCGCCGATCTGCAGGGCTGACACCAGCAGCCAGTCGGCCAAGTTGTCCACCTCCGGGTGGGGGCTGGCCTGAAGCAGCGCCAGGGCCTCGGCCAGGGCGGCTCCGGGCGAGGTGTCGCCGCTCTCGCCAGCGGCAGCCGCGCCAGGGCCGGCAAGGACCGGACTGTCGGGGGCAGGCTCTCCAGGGTTGGAGTCCGAGGCGGCACCGCCGTGGTCGATCTCCAGTTGCACCTGGGCCTCGAGGGAGGAGCCGATCGTGCCCTCGCTGCGGCAGCGCTCCAGCTGGCGGTTGACCTGGGCGCGCAGCTCCAGGATCCGCTGCAGCGGCGCCAGCAGCTCGGGGGCGCTCCAATCCGCCGGCGCCGTCGGCCAGCCCCGCTCGAACACCGAGGCTTCGGCCACCGGGTAGGGCAGGTTCTGCCAGATGTCCTCGGCCATGTGGCACAGCACCGGCGCGATCAGGCCGGCGAGCCGCTCCACCACCAGCTGCAGCACCGTCTGGCAGCTGCGGCGGCGGAAGTCGCCGGCAGCACTGACATAGAGGCGATCCTTGGCGATGTCGAGGTAGACGTTGGAGAGATCGACGACGCAGAAGTTCTGCAGCGCCTGGAAGAAGCGGTAGAACTCGAAGCGCTCGAAGTCGGCGCTGACCTCTTCGATCAGGCTGGCGGTGCGCTGCAGCATCCAGCGATCCAGCAGCGGCAGCTCGGCGATCGGTACGGCGTCGCCACCGTCGGCCCTGGGGCGTGGATCGAAATCGTGCAGG
>CAIKWV010000331.1 GCA_903831165.1 uncultured cyanobacterium | reverse complement strand
TGGTGACATCGGCCACCAGGGTGTGGGGATCGGGCACACTGCCCTCGCCAAGGAAAGCCGCCAGGGCTGGGATGTTCAGCCGGCGCGGCACCAGGCCCGTCGCCAGCAAGGCCCGCAGTTCGGAGGCGAACAGCAGCTCGCCACTCGGGCCCTGCCAGAGGTAGAGCGGCTTGATGCCGAGGGGATCGCGGGCCAACAGGGCCCGCTGCTCCTGGCGATCCCATAAGCAGAAGGCATACATGCCCCGAAGTTGCTGCAACGCGGCAGGGCCATCGTGCACCAACAACGCCAGCAGCACCTCGGTGTCGCCATGGGAGTCGAAGTGATGGCCCCTGGCCTCAAGCTTGCGGCGCAGTTGGTGCTGGTTGTAGATCTCGCCGTTGAACACCAACACATAGCGGCCGCAAGCCGAGACCATCGGCTGGTGGCCGGCGGGAGTCAGATCCTGAATGGCCAGACGGCGATGCACCAAGGTGACCGGCGAGCCGCGGAACTCCTGCCAATGCCCCCCGTCATCGGGACCTCGGTGCCACAGAGCCCGCTGCAGAATTTCGGGAGTTCCGGCTGGTGGAACGACACCAAGAATTCCGCCAATACCGCACACGCTTGAACCAAGGCTCTGGGAAAATAGCCTAAGCCATTAAGGAGAGTAAAAGGGTAGCGAGAAGGGGGAAATCAAAAGAACAAGAGGCTAGCGATTATGCAAGATCTGCATAATCCCCCTGTTCGTAGGCCCGCAGGAGGCGATCCAGCTGCTGGCAGAGGGCCCCAAAACCGAAAGCCTCGACGGTGGCTGCCGCCAGGTGGTCAGGCTCAAACCAGAACGCAGGGCCGCGGCGCTCCAACAGGGCCTGCAGACCGGGAGCCAGGGGTTGGTGAGGATCGACCAGCAGTCCCAGGCGACCGTCCAGCAGCGGATCCACGGAACCATCGCGGTTGCCGGCCAGAACCGGGGTGCCGCAGGCCAAGGCCTCGAGAAAGACAATGCCGAATCCTTCCTTCTCACTGGGCAAAGCAAACAGCGTGGCCAGGCGGAAATGATCCGCCAACTCCCGCTCAGGAATCGCACCGACGAAACGAACCGCCGCCTCAACCCCGAGCTGGCTGACCAGGTCCCGCAGGTGCGGGCGATCATCGCCATCGCCACCGATGATCAACTGCAAGTCGGGGAACTGCTGCAACAAGGCAGGCATGGCCGCCAGCAGGGCGTGGATGTTCTTGTAGCGATCGAAGTGACTGAGCCGGCTGAGACTGAAGATCAGGGGTTGATCAGCCCGCAACCCGTAGCGGCGCAACAGCTCAGGCGGCCGCGGGCCGGGATGGAAGCGCCCAGGATCCACGCTGTTGGGCAAGACCGTGAGCGGCGGGCAATGCCGATCGAACTGGTGGCGCAGGCTCTGGGCGGTGAAGCGGCTGACCGGCAGCAGCCGTTGCAAACGCTGCAAGGCCCAACGGCGCAGACCATGGCGCAACTGCCAGACATCAATGCCGTGGGCGGCACTCCAGGCTGGGGCGCCGCTGAGGTGGTGTTGCAGCAACAGCAAGGGCGCGAAGTTGGGATGGGTGGAGAGCAACAACTGGCTGGGGCGGCGCCAATTGGCCCTCAATAACCGCCAGATCAGACAGGGAATGGAGCCAGCACAGGGGTACCAATCAATGCCGCTGAATAAGGGATCGATCCCGGTGGGAATGGCCTGGTCATTACGGATGAACACCCGTAGCTGCACCTGGGGCCTGATCTGGCGCAGCGCCCGAAGCAAGGTGCGGGTGTAGATCTGGATGCCTCCTTCAGAGGCCCAGATCTCGGGTGCCAACAGGTCCAGGCGTTGCAGGGGAGCCATCAGGTCAGCTGCTCCAGAGCCTGCAGAAGGCCGCGGGTGGCCTGCTCATAGCTGAACTTGTCAATGTGATGCAATGCTGCCTGGCCCATGCGACGCAGCCGCTGCCGGTCCGAGAGGGCCTGGGCCAGGCAGTCACGCAGCGCGGTCGTGTTGCCGGCCTCAAAGATCCAGCCGGTCCGGCCGGGAATCACCAGATCAGGGCCGCAACCGACATGAGAGCTAACGATCACCGGTCGGGCCATGTTCATGGCTTCATTGATACACAGGCCCCAGGTTTCGCCGGAACCATAGGAGGGCAACACCACCAAATCTGCCAGGGCGTAGGCCGTGGGCATGGCGCTCTGGTTCTGGAAGCCGGCAAACACGACACGTCCCTTGGGCAGGGCAGCAGAACGCTCTCTTAGCTGGTCCTCGAGGGCACCACTGCCAACAAAAACCAGGACCGCTGTCGGATCGTTCAGTTGAATGAAGGCTTCGAGGAGGTCG
>CAIKWV010000330.1 GCA_903831165.1 uncultured cyanobacterium | reverse complement strand
TGGTCGTGGTGATGCTGGCGCCATGAGCATCACCTGCCAAGGCAGTCACCGGGCTGGAGAGCCGGATCTCGCCGCCCAGCTCGCGAATCCTGTGCTCGATCGCCTCAATCCAGCGATCAGATCCCCCCTCCAGATAACCGAGCGTTTCCTTCAGCCAGCGCCGCGATTGGCCGATGCGGCGGATGCGGCTCCAGATCCAGGCGGCGGAGAGGCTGTCGGTGTATTGGTAGAACTTGTAGGCAAACAACTTGGCCCATAGCACCTCGTAGCCCTTGGGGCCCAACCAAGTGCGAAGCCATTCGGTGGCGGCAATCCCATCAAGATGGCGCCAATCGCGCAGGCTCAGACATCGGGCAGCATGGAGCAGATAGCGCAGGCGCGAGAGCAGGGGCAAGCGCCGCAGCTTGAGCACGGAGCCTGCAGATCCCCAGGGGTAGAGGCGCCCATCAAGGAAGAAGCCCATGGCCGTTTGCTTCCAGCGCACAAGTTGGCTGAGATTGAGTTCTTCTAAAAGCTCAAAGAAGGCTTGATCACTGAGGCAATGGAAGTGGTAATAACGCTCGATCGCCACACCGGCGAAATCGAAGCTCGCAGCCATGCCGCCGAGGCGGTCGTCGGCCTCCAACAGCACGGGCCGGCAGCCTTCCAGGGCCAGCTGGTAGGCGATGGCCAGGCCCATCGGGCCGCCGCCGATCACGGCGATGGAGGGGGGAGACGGTTGGGCCATCAGAAGGGCATCGCCACGGAGGAAAACCTGGCATCGCGGTAGGTCATCCGCAGGGCATCGGCCAGGGGGGTGGGCTGGACGCCAAAGATTCCCGGCCAATCAATCACCTCAAATTCATCGCCTGCGGTAAGGGCCTGGAGCTGGTCTTTGGTGAATGCCGGCTGGCGGCTGATCAGGGCCCAGAGCTGCAGCAGAAAACCAAACAGGGGGATCGGCAGATGGATGAACCAGGGTTTGGCACCCACGGCATCACGGAGTTGGCGCATCAAGCTGATGTAGCTCACCCGTTCGGTGCCGGTGATGTCGTAGCTACCGATGAGGGCGGGATTCTCGAGACAGCTTTGGATCACCCGGCAGAAATCGCCCACGTAAAGCGGCTGGCGGATGAACCGGCCCGAACCTGGAATCGGGAATACGGGCATTTTCTGCATGAAACGGGCCAACCAGCCCAGATGCTTGCGATCAAACCAGCCGAACATCAAGGTGGGCCGCAGCACCATGGCCGTGGGCCATGCACGCAGCACCAACTGCTCCTGACGACGCTTGGTGGTGGTGTAGAGATCGGTGGCCACGGAGTTCACGACCGAGCTGCTGATATGCACCAGGCGGGGAATCCGGCAGCGCTTCAATTCCCTCAAGACAACTTCGGTGGTGGTGATGTTGTTGCGTTCGAACTGGCTTGGGTCGGTGTTGCCGATTTCAGCCTGCAACATCACACAGGCATCACAGCCCTCCAGGAGCTGGGGCCAGCTGTTATCGGCTGAGCGGGTGAGGTCTTCACACACGAACTGAACAGCTGGAAATAATTGACGGCCCACCTCCAGCGCTGCGGCTTTTTTATCCACCACGATCAGCTGCCAGTGGGGATGGTCATGTTGCAGGGTGGCGATCAGGTTGAGGCCGAC
>CAIKWV010000329.1 GCA_903831165.1 uncultured cyanobacterium | reverse complement strand
TCCGCCAGCGGCGACATCCAGGACAACATTCGCCACAACGTGCAGGGTCTGCTGGGCATGCTCCCCGGTGAACAGTTTGAGGTGAAGATTCAGGCCAGCCGCGACAGCCTGGCCGGGCTGCTGGCCTCGGCGATGATGACCGGCTACTTCCTGCGCCAGATGGAGCAGCGCATGGAGCTGGAAACCACCCTGCTGGGCAGCGGCAGCTTCGACGACCAAGCCATCGACGATCCGGGCGAACTGCGGCTCTGAACTTCAGACCACCAGCGAGTTGTGTCCCGTCAGGTTCGGCCCGTCAGCCGCCTGGTCTGACCTGGGGTGAGTGGTTGCCTGCAGTCGGCTGATTCAGGTGGGCTGAGCGAAGCCCCGTCGCCCTCTTGCCGGCGCTAGCCCGGTCGGCGGCGCAGTTGGCCAAGTGGAACAGAGCAGGAGCCTCGGCCCAGCGGCGGCATCAACGTTTCCCTGCCGACAGGGAGCCCTCGCCCAATGGCTCGGCAGGCACCAGGCCAAGGCGCAGCAGCGTGCGATCAATGCCTGCCAGAAAGGCCCAGTTGCCCTCACTGGTGGCCCAGGGCCTGGCCTCGAGTTCGCTGGCCAGGGCCGCCAGCTCCGCACTGGAGCAAGCCACCGGGGCTGCGTAGTGGGCGGGGATCAGCCAGGTCAGCTCCGGCAGGCTGGCCAATTGGCGCAGCCAGGCCAACAGGGCCGGCCGGGCCCTCGGAAACACGAGACGCTCCAACACCGCGGCCACCTGGATGCGGGGGGGACCGGGCGGCAGCAAGGCGTCCGCCGCCTCCTGCCAGTGACTGCGCCAGCGGAACGGATAGAGACCGAAATGGCTGCGGGCCTGGCGGCAGCCCGGCGCCAGACTGGTGCGCAGCATCTCCATCAGCGGAGCCACATCCAGGGGGGCGGGCCGCAGGTAGTTGGCGAACAGCACCAGCCGCTGCCAGCCGCGGCGGCGATGCTCCGCACTGTCGAGCATGGGTTCATCCCCCCGCTCGCGGGCATGGAACAGCAGCGGGGTCGGGTCGGCATCGAACAGCGCCGGCGGCTCCGCTGAAATCGCCACCAAAGCGTCCGTGAGCAACAGGGCGCCGGTGGCCTGATCCAGACACGCATATTCCAGGAAGGTGCCCAGGCCCAGATCGAGGGGGCCCAGGGGCAGCCAGCGCAGCTGATCGGCATGGGGCAGCCCGTCCGTGCCCAGCACCCGGGTGCGACCGGCCGGAAAACCCAGCAGCCGCGGCGGCAACGCCAAAGGGAAACTCCATTGATGCGGCGTGATCCAGACCTCGGCTTCGGGAAAGGCCCGGGCCATGGCCGGCACCGGCAACTTGTGCTCCAGCCCCGAAGCGGTGGGCAGCACGATCGTGCGAACCGGCCCATGCAGGCGCTCCAGCTGCCGCAGCTGATCCCGGACCTCGCCGGTCACCGCCACCGGGGCATAGAGCATCAGGCCATCCGACACCTTGACCACGGTCATGCGGATCGGCACCGCCACGTACCAGACCCCCTGCAGCTGCTCAAAACTCCAGATCCGGCCGGGCAGCAACTCCCGCACCAGGGTGCGGCGACGGCCATAGGGATAGAGGGGCAACAGGGGCCACCAGGGCCAGCGCTGGTCCTGGGACGGAACGTCCTCGCTCATGGCACCAGATTGGTGGGGCGGACGCTGGCGCCGGAGGACATCGGCAGCTCCTTGACCAGCTCTGGCATCAACACGGTTCCCTGCCCGCCGCCATGACCCAGCCCACCAGCCTCACGGCTAACAGGTTATGGCCCGGGATCGTCCCGCAGCGGCGAGCGGCAGCCCAGCCCCTGGCGCTGGACGGGGTCACGCCCGGGTCGGGAGCCGCAAGCCATTCCCTAACCTTGCTTTTGCCTGCCTGACCCTGCAGTTGCCAGCCAGACCCCCGGTGGATGGGCCGAGGCCATCCGGATCGAATGCGGTCTGGATACCGGCCGAAGGCTCGGGCCTGACCACCTTTCTGAGGGTGCTGGGGCCCGGCTATCTGGTGGCCGTCGGCTACATGGATCCGGGCAACTGGGCCACGGATCTGGCCGCTGGTTCGAGCTACGGCTACGAGCTGCTCTGGGTGGTGGCCATCTCCAGCCTGATGGCGATGCTGCTGCAGTCGCTCTGCTGTCGCCTGGGCATCGCCTCCGGCCTCGATCTGGCCCAGGCCTGCGCCCAGGTGCTGCCCGAGCCCCTGCGCCTGCCCCTTTGGCTGCTGGCTGAGCTGGCGATCGTCGCTTGCGACATCGCCGAGCTGGTGGGCAGTGCCATCGCCCTGCACCTGCTGCTGGGGCTGCCGCTGCCCTGGGGCGTCGCCCTGACGGCCCT
>CAIKWV010000328.1 GCA_903831165.1 uncultured cyanobacterium | reverse complement strand
TTCCTGCTGAAGATCCTCTGGCTGCCCGACAACGTCGCCCTGGCCGTTGACCAGATTGTGGGCGGCGGCCCCAGCCCCCTGACCTCCTACTTCTTCTGGCCCCGGGAAGACGCCTGGGAAACCCTGAAGACCGAGCTTGAGGGCAAGAGCTGGATCACCGACAACGAGCGGGTCGAGATCCTCAACAAGGCCACCGAAGTGATCAACTACTGGCAGGAGGAAGGCCGCGGCAAGTCCCTCGAAGAGGCCAAGTCCAAGTTCCCCGACGTCACCTTCTGCGGTACCGCCTGATCGGGGCCTGCTGGCTGCTGCCAGCCCACCCCCAAGCCAGGTAGCCGCCACCTGGCGATCAGGCTCAGACGTCGCTTCCAGCGACGGCGCCCTTCAGGGCGTTTTTTTTTTATGGGCATGCCCAGGGAGCGCCACCGGCGACTCCGGCGCCAGCAACGGCAGTGGCCGATGCGCCTGTGGGGTGGGAGGCAGACACGCCAGATCCAGGGCTGAACCTGCTGGGCCAAGACGGTGGATTGCGCCTCACAATCAGCTGGTGACGACGGGACCTTGATGGTCACCCTGCTGGATGGCACCACTGGTTGGCTCCGATTCTTGGCGCTGAAACGAGGAGCTTCTGGCCGCTCCGATCGCGACCTGGTGCGGCCGGCCCGCCATCCAGCAGACCAGGTCGCATGGGCAGCCTGCTCACCTCGAGCCACGGCGCTGAAACCAACCAGGCTGATCCGTCGATCACGACAAGCAACCACTCCGCTCCACAGCGTCTGGGGCGTTGGCCATTCGATCCCCCCATTCCTGAAAGGATCGGCCCGATTCAGCCCGCTGGCCTGGCTTTGAAGGCCGCCTGGAGCAGCTCCGTGCCCCAGGTCAGCAGCCCCCAGCTCAGACCCAGCAGCGTGCCCCACCACCAGGTGCTGCACCAGAGCCGCTCGATCGGTCGGCTGTGATCGCCGGGACCAGAGCGGGGCAACTGCCAGCCGAGCTGCAGCGCCCCGTAGACCACCAGCAGCACCCAGGCGGGGATCGATTCGGGACCGACGCGAAATCCCAGTTCCTGCCAGCGCAGCAGGCTGAGAATCGAGGCCATGCCGATCAGGGCACTGATGGCTCCCGCCGCCCCCGACCATTGCCGTTCCGCCACCGCCAACCGACGGGCGAACAGTGCCGCCAGGGCGATGGTGGCCAGGCTGGTCAGCGTGTAGCGCAGCACCACATCCGACAGGGACAGGGGCGAGGGGCCCAGCAGCACCAGCAGCATCGCCACGTTCAGCACCGCTTCGACGTGCCGGCCATGGATCCAGGGCGAACTGAGCCAGCTCCAGGCGCGGCGCGGATCGCCACTGCTGTTCTGATCCAGCAGGCCCCGCCGCCGCAGGCGCCTGAGGGGGCCCAGGGTCAGGGCCTGCACCAGGGCCAGGGTCAAAGCCAGCACCACGCCGCCGCTCCAGCGCCAGCCATCGAAGAGCGCCTGGTCCAGTTCGCCAGCAGCCCAGGCCAGCACCAAGCTGCAGCAGGCCGCCAGAGCCGTTCCGGCCCCAAGGGATTTGAGGTCTTCGCCCAGGCCCGGCCTGAACAGGGCCACCCGCAGCGGTCGACGGACCGGGCTGGCTGGCTGCGGATCGGAAGGTTGCGCCGAGCCAGCCTGAGCTTGGGATCCGGGAGCAGCCGGCGAGGCGGCGAGGGGGGCGGCCGGTGGCGAGATGCCGGTGGCGGCTTCGATCAGGTCGTGCAGTTCGGCCAGCACCGCCGGCGTGTAGGTGCGAGCCAGGTGTTGGGACAGGGCCTCGATCGCCATCCCGTTATGGTCACCGCGCCGCTGCAGCAGCTGGCGCATCAGCGGTTGGCTGGCGAGATCCCGCACCGGTCCCTTGAGGCTTTCCTCCGCCCCGAGGGCATCGATGAGCCGGTTGGCGAGACCCTGGCCATGCTCCAGGCTCAGGTCGCCGCTCTCGATCCAGCTCCGCAGCTGCAGGCCCAGTTCCCGCCCCGTTCCCATCCGAGCGACCGTTGTCGAGTGAGCTTAGGAAGTGACGCCGCCGGCATCGACTTCAAAGCTCAGGGCATCGGCGGCGGTGGCCTCATTGGCGAACACGCCGGCGGCGATGGCGGGACTGATCGTGAAGGTGTCGAGGCCGGCGGCGGCCAGCCGCCCCAGCTCGGCAGGCTGCCGCAGGCTGGCCACCAGCAGGCGGACGCTCGAACCGAGTCCGGAGAGGCTGCGCTGCATGGACACCAGTTCGGTATGGCCATCTCGCCCCTGATCACCGATGCGACCGAGATAGGGCGCGATGTAGGCGGCCCCCAAGGCGGCAGCGATCAGCACCTGCGGCACCTCGTAGCAGGCGGTGAAGGTCACCGGCACGTCCTCAGCGATCAAGGACCGGGCAGCCGCGGCGCCCTCCCGGGTCACGGGCAGTTTCACGGCGATCTGGCCGGGGGCCAGAGCCGCCAGCTGGCGACCACAGGCGAGATAGCTGGCGGCATCGCCTCCCCAGGCCTGCAGGTGCAGCTCACGGCACCCCAGTTCCATAGCCCGCTGACTGAGCTGGCGCAGGTGATCCAGATGGCAGGACTGGCCGGCCTGCTTGAGCAAGGTGGGGTTGGTGGTGATGCCGTGAAACAGCCCCGAGGGCAGCCACTGGCTCCAAGCCTGAGGATCGGCCGAATCGAGGAACAGACGCAGACGCATGGGGAGGGGCGAATCCGGATCAGTCTCACCGAAGCTGGGCCGCCCTCAGCCTGAGAGCAGCCAGCACCCTGGCCACCGCCAGCCTGAGACGCCGCGACAACGTTGAGCTCCGCTGATGGCAACCCACAGCGTCTTCGTTCTGGGTGGTATTCAGGCAAGCGCCCCCAGCCCCATGACCCCGGAGCAGAGAGGGCCTGAGACTTGTGGCCCTGAGAGGACGCTCGTCGTTCAGATGTGCGTTGTCCCGACCGTCCCTGGCGTTTGGCGCTGCCAGGAAAACGACCCACAACACCTCACCGGAGCCGCTGCCAGACCTGGCGAGCGCCGGCATCAACCAGGGGTCGTCCACCCGGAACTAGCGCCAACCGACAAGGAAGCTGAGGGTGAGTAAGCCCTGGAGACGCGGCAGATCAGCCGCTCCACGAGCGCCCCGTCTGGGAATTCACGGACACACCAGGCCAGGAGGGGGGATTGTCCAGGGCTTCCCCGGCAGCGCGCAGGGTCTGTCGTTGATTTCAGCGCTCTGAAGCCAGACCCTTTGCCATCAAAAAACCCCGGATCGCAACAGGCGGCCCAGGGCTATTGAAATCAGGATCTCAGCCGGTGCCTTTTCAGATCCGGCTGTCAGACGATGTTCACTTGCTGCGTACAGCTGCCAGCCGTGCCTTGGCCTGGGCCAGGGCCTGCTGGGCTTTCAGCTTGGCGGGGCTGGGGGCCTGACCATCCAGAGCGGCCGCAGCCTGCTGGGCGACCTCGAAGGCTTTTTCTGCAGCGACCGGATCGATAGTGCTGGCAAGTTCGGCGGCGTTGACCAGCACGGTCACCTC
>CAIKWV010000327.1 GCA_903831165.1 uncultured cyanobacterium | reverse complement strand
GATTTCCTCGCCGCCGGGATGGCCGTGGGCAGGAAACGCCGTGCCTGGCGCCCAGCGCACCAGGGCCACGTGCTCGGAACCAAAGCCATGGAGTGGCATCACCTCCAGCCCCTGCACCAACCCCGGATGCCAGGGGTTGGCATGGGTATCGATCACCCGGTGCGCGCGGTCCGCCGGATGCATCTGCTGCAGTTTCACCAGCAGCGTGCAGCCGGCAACGCTAAAGGGGGCGTGGCTGCTGCCGGCGGGGTTACGGAGATAGGAACCGGCCGGGTAATCGCCGTGCTCATCGGCGAAGACCCCCTCCAGCACCAAGATCTCCTCGCCACCGCTGTGCCGATGGTGCTCGAAATGGCTACCGGGGGCATAGCGCACGATCGAGGTGGCCCGACCCACCTCGGCGCCCTGGCGTTCGAGCATGCGCCGCTCTATCCCGGCCAGGGGCGATGGGCTCCAGGGGAGATCCGAGGTGGCGAGAACCACGCGCGCCATGGGGTCGGCATGGAGATTCATGGGGGAAGGGGCCAGAGATCTGACACCCACCATGGCCATGGGAGAGATGGGTTTTGACCTGGTGCACGTTCACCGTCGCCATCGGGCATCACATTGAAATAAGTCTTGGTTTAGTTCCCCCGTACCGCCACGGAACACCACTTCCAGGGCCGCTACTGGGCTTCCAGCGTGTCATCGGGCCGTTGGCACCACCACCGGCGGCGGCAGGTTGAGCTGGCGGATGCGCCGGGCAAAACCACGGTCATCGAAGGAGGCGATCACCTCGCAGTCGCGGCAACTGGCGTGATGCAGAGCGTCGGCGAAATCGAGGCCGGACCGCAACCCCGCCAGCGCCTGCTCCAGATCCGGCCGGTCTTCGACGCTGAGACAGGTGTGATTCAGGAGCTGCTCGAATACCTGCAGCACCGCCTCCACCGCAAAGCCGTAATAACCGCGCAACACCCACTCCAGCTCCAGGGCCACGGTCTTGGGCAGAAACAACTCCTGGCCGGATTCGATCAACTGGCGCGCCGCCTGACGCTGGGCTTCGGTGGCGGCCTCAGCGCTGGCTTCCTCCACGAAGTAGCGGGCCAGCACATTGGTATCGAGACCGATCACGGCCGCAACAGGCTGGCGGCATCGAAGTCGACCGGCACCGGAGGGCGCTGGCTCTTGAGCAGGCCGAAGCCACTGGCGGGCAGGGGCTGCTGCGACTTGAAGGGCCGCACCTCGATGTGGTCACCCACCAGCTCGAAACAGACGCGACTGCCCCGCCCCAAACCCAGCTGCTGGCGCAGGGCCTTGGGGATGGTGACCTGTCCCTTGCTCGTCATTGAGCAGGTGCTGGAGGCATCCACGGCCAGACACAAGCGAGTATTACCTGGTAAGACTAGCGGCGATGGGCTGGAACGTTGCTCCGTGATCCATCAGCACCTCGATCGGCAGCCCCCGGTTGCGTGGAGGGGATCCAAGCCAGAGCCATGCCTTGGGAGCAGGTGCGCGGCCAGCTGGGGCTGGGATGAAGCGAACGGTCCGCTTCCTGCCAGAGGCGCTGGAGGACCTGATCGAAACCCAGCGTTGGTACGCCAGCCGCGAGCCAGGTCTGGAAAAGGCTTTCGCCGAAGCCATCGCCGAAGCCGTGAAACGGATCCTGCAGGATCCGGCATCGATCCGTGCGTGTACGGGCGGTGCGCTGCTTCGACAGCCACCCAGGCTCAAGTCCTTCAGAACCCTTGCCGGGACAGGTTTTTGCAAGCACGGGGCTGGCGGGACTCGAACCCACGACCTACGGTTTAGGAAACCGTCGCTCTATCCGGCTGAGCTACAGCCCCCGAGCCCTACAGGCTGGTGCCGGGGCCGCCCTGAGGATAGGCCGACAGCTTTCAGCTGGGGCTTCCGGACCTGCAGTCCTGGCGCGGACCAGCCTGTGGGGACAGGGCCCAGGCCCCCGGCAAGGGCAGGTCTAGCCTGACCCCTGAAAGCAGGCGAGGTGATCGCGATCGGAGCGGATGTCTGGCCTTTGGGCCGGGATTCCGGGTCCGGTTGAGGAAAGTCCGG
>CAIKWV010000326.1 GCA_903831165.1 uncultured cyanobacterium | reverse complement strand
GGGTGGTGTCCTGGTCGAAGCGCAGCAACCGCAGCCCTTCCAGCTCCTCCGCCAGCTGCTCCATCACCCGCTGGGTGCCCGCCCCGAAGGGCTTGAAGGCGGTGGAGCCGCACTTGCCGCAACGCTGGTCGATCGCCTGGCGGTGATCGCACCAGTGGCAGCGCAGCCATTCGCTGGCCTCGCCGCCGCGGCTGCTGCGATGCACCGTCAGGGACACATCGCAATGGGGGCACTGCACCGCTTCGCCGCAGCTGCGGCAACTCAGAAAGGAGCGATAGCCCCGCCGCGGCACCAGCACCACCGCCTGCTCACCGCGGGCCTGGAGCTGCTCCAGCCGTCCCATCAACGGCCGGCTGATCAGGCGTCGGTGCCCCTCGGCCAGCTCCAGGCGCATGTCCACCAACCGCACCGGCGGCAGGGAACGCTGACCGATCCGCTCGGGCAGTCGCAGCAGCTGAATGCCCCCTTGAGCAAGGGGCAGACGGCAACGCATCCAGGTTTCCAGCGAAGGGGTGGCACTGCCCAGCAGCAGGCGCGCCCCATCGAGGCCGGCCCGGAGCTGGGCCACATCGCGGGCGTGGTAGCAGGGCATCGGGCTCTCCTGCTTGTAAGAGCTGTCGTGTTCCTCGTCCAGCACGATCAGGCCCAGGGATCCGAGGGGCAGAAAGATCGCCGAGCGGGTGCCGACCGCCACCACCGGTTCAGCCGATGCCGCCGCCTCCAGGCAGCGGCGCCAGGCCGCCACCCGCTCCGCGTCCCCCATGCCGCTGTGGTACTCCAGCACCTGGGGGCCAAGCCGGGCCCGGCAGCGATCCAGCAACTGGGGAATCAGGCCGATCTCCGGTGCCAGCAGCAGCACGCTGTGCCCCCGTTGCAGTTGGCGGGCCGCCGCCTGCAGATACACCTCTGTTTTGCCCGCCCCGGTTACGCCCCAGAGCAACAGGCTGGTTCCCGGGGCTGCCTTGTCGATCGCCTCCACCGCCGCCGCCTGGGCGGCAGTGGCGCTCCGGGGGGGCTCGAGCGCTGGAGGCTGACCGGCTCCCCCGCCCCCGCCAGCTGCCGTTCCGGAGGTCGACGCCCTGCGAGGGGAGAATTCGCCTTGCAACGTGTGGCGCCGCAGCAGCCCCTCGGCTTCCAGGGCCGTGATCAGGCTCCGGCCGAAGCCGTCGGTACCCAGCAGATCCCGCAGCAGCCGACGGCCGCCATGGCGCTCGAGATGGGCCAGCAGATCCTGCTGGCGGGCACTCAGCTCCGTCGCTGAAGGCTCGGCCCCGGGTGGCGGCTCCAGCCGCTGGATTTCAATCAGCCGGCGACCGACCCCACCCCGGGGGCGCTGCCCCAGCCAGCCCGTGGGCAGGGCACTTTTGAGGGTGCGAAAGCTGCTGGTGTGGCAGGCCTCAGCCACCGCCAGCACCAGGGCCTGCCAGGCACCCTCCACGGCCGCCCGCTGCAGGACCGCTTCCACGCCACGCATGCGCTTGCCTTCCAGGCCCCCAGGAAGGACGTCATGGCAGGCCATCACCAGACCGATGTGGCGACGTCCCTGGAGCGGCACCCGCACCAGATCACCGACCGCCACGGTCAGACCGTCGGGATTGGCATAGGTGAAGGCCTGGCCCTCCCGGCCGGCTTCCACCCAGATGTCGAGCCAGGGGAACGGAGCTGAAGGGACGGGACTGCGGGTTGCTGGATGCAGTCTTGCAAAGGTCTCAGCCAATTCCTAGAATGACGATGTTGGGCATGCCGTTCTGGCTGCCGTCGGAACCCGGCAGAGTTCCGTCCAGTGGGAAGACCCTTTGAGTGCCCGGGAGTCCAGCTCCCATCCCGGCATCAGGTCTGCGACCACCCCTGACAGCGCTGCTCTGGCTCCGCTTGCTTCCACTCAATAACTCCCGCATCCGGCATTTCGGCCGGATGTCCTGATGGTCCCCACACCTGGCTGCATCTCACCCCACCCCCTGCACTGATCGCTCTGATCGGCTCCGGTATGAGGTGTCCGACGCCCTGGCTCATCCGCCAAGGTCCACAGCCACGGTCCAACGGCCACAGTCCAACGGCCACAGTCCAACGGCCAGTGGCCCTCTCCCTCCGGTCGGCAGCGGCTTGTGTTGCCACCGGCTCCCGGGTTTCGTTGCGACGAAGTCCCGCCCCGTTTCGCTCCCTGTTTTCACCGCGCATTCGCTATGAGTTCCGTCGCCGCCAAGGTCAAGGCTGCCAGTGCTTCCGCCCCTGTGGGTGCCGCGAGCAAGAGCGGCCAGGCAGCCAAGACGCCCCCTGCGGCCAAGGCGGTGGTACCTGAAATCCTGATGACCGTGACCGCAGGCGGAGAGGTCTTGCCCGCTCCCAAGGCCAAGGCACGCAAGAGCGCCACGGCCGAGCCCGCCGTCAAGGCACCCAAGGCCGCCAAGAGCACCAAGACCACCAAGCCCCGCAAGCCCCCTGCCGCCGCCGCTGGCCCGGCTGCCGATCCCACCGTCGCCGCCGATGCGTTGTTGGCTGTCGCCGCGGGCGCCGATGCCGATGGGGACAGCGATGAGCTGGAGCTGGGGGGCAGCGACGGTCCTGACAAGAAGGACGCCAAGTCGGCCAAGGCCCTGGCCAGCATCAAGGTGGGTCCCAAGGGGGTGTACACCGAGGATTC
>CAIKWV010000325.1 GCA_903831165.1 uncultured cyanobacterium | reverse complement strand
TGTGGGGCTCGAGCGCGTCGAGGTCGTAGGGCAGCGCGGGCAGCTGGTGAGCCATGGGGAAGGGAGGAACGACGTTGGGGAAGGAGAGGGCTGGCAACCCGAAGCCACAGGCATCGGGTGATCCGGGGGCAACCGTCGATGGCGGAGCTGGAACCCTGGCAGCAGGGCCGGGGGCAACTGGGCCTTGGTCAGGGTGTGCCTTGAAGGGTTGGCCTTGGTTAGGGAGCGTGTGGCAGAGAAGCTGTCACAAGCGGGCAACGGGTGAATGGGGTCACTCGTGCTTGGACCCGGGTCTGGGGAAAGCATCGGCCAGGGGCCGTTCCCGGCACAGTGATCTTAACGATCACAGCGCTGGCGCCGGCCGCGGCCAGGGCCCGGAGGCTATGCCTCAGCCGCCGACGCCCAGCAGTTCCACCTCAAAGATCAAGGTGGCATTGGGGGGAATGACGCCGCCGGCACCGCGCTCGCCATAGCCGAGATCGGGGGGGATCACCAGCTTGCGCTTGCCGCCCACCTTCATGCCGGCCACGCCCTCATCCCAACCGCGGATCACGCGACCGGCGCCGAGGGGGAAGCTGAACGGACCGCGGCCGTAGCTGCTGTCGAACTCCTTGCCATTGGTGAGCGTGCCCCGGTAGTTGACCGAGACCGTCTGGCCGCTGACGGCTTCGGCGCCGCTGCCCAGCTCCAGGTCGGTGATGCGCAGGCCGCTGGCCGTGACCGTTTCCTTGGGAGCGTCGATGGCCCCGCCGAGGGCGGCGGCACCTCCCTGGGCGATCAGGTCGGCGTTGCTGTTGTCGTTGGAGGCCATGGTGAACAGGCTGGGGTTGGGGTCGTCGGGATCAAGTTCCAGGGGCGCCACCACGACCGCCGCAGCGATGGCGGCACCGCTCGGGCTGCCCGGAAGCACGGCTTCGGCCAATCCCCCGGGGCGGGAGATCGCCGCAGCGGCGGCCATGTCCGCGGCAGCCTCCGCCGGGGCGATCAACCCGGTGGGTGCCACCAGCTGGCTGACGAACGCCACCAGCAGGCAGGCCACACAGACCGCCGAACTGATCAGGATGTCGCGCATGACCGCAGAACTGCTGGTGGCGATTCTGGCAGCTGCCGGGCTGGGGGTCGCAGGTGGCGCCTGCTGGCGGCCGCCGCCGGGGCCCGGTCGGGATGGGCGCTTGCGACCTCGCCGGTCCTGGCCAGGAAAGCCGCTTCGGGAACCGCGATGACCCGGATGACGCCGAAGGGCGAATCCCATGGGCTGGACCTGCCCTGATCGGGCTGGGCTGAACCAGCTCTGCAGGGCTCCGGCGGTCGTGGCGGAGCCCGGTGGGTCATGACGGCGGGACAGTCTCCCGTTCAATCCGGCGGCAGATCTTCATCGGAGACCCCGGGGGAGCCGCCATCGAAGGAACCCTGACCACCGCGCTGCCGCATCAGCCGCTCCAGCCGGTCCAGCCGTCCGCGCAGCTCATCGACTTCCCGCTGGCGGGCCAGACCCAGATCCTGCAGCAGATCGTCACGGTTGCGTTCCAGCTGACGCTCCGCCTGTTGCTCCAACTCCGGGCTGTCGCCGCGCAAGGCCTTGAGTACGTCATCGACGAGCACCGCCGCATGGCTCGGATCCACCTTGCCGCTGCTG
>CAIKWV010000324.1 GCA_903831165.1 uncultured cyanobacterium | reverse complement strand
CTGCTGTCGGTGATCGACGGATCGACGGTGCGCCCCCCTGGAACGAGGGCGATCTCATCGATGCCGTAGGCGCGGCGGACGGTTCGGGAACGACCGAGCTGAAGGTTCACCGGAGATTGGACGCACTGGGCACAAACTATCAACAGGCCTGCAAGCGAGCGGTATCGCCGCCCGAGGCCCCCTCGGATCCGCGGAGCTCAGCTCTCGCCGCGGAAGCTCTGCCAGCGCTGTTTCCAGCGAGCCAGCACCTGCTCGCGCTCGCTGGTCTTGATCATCTTGGTCAGGCCGAAGTGCCCCAGGGCGATCAGTCCGGTCAACTCCAGCAGTCCCGAGACCAGGGGGATGCTGTCGATGGTGCCGACCACGGTGCCGTAGAGCCGCAGCGCCAGGATCACGCCGATCAGGATGGCCACACCCTGGAGCGGGCCTCGCAGCTTCTGCCATTGCCGCTCCAGCTCACCCGAGCCGAACCAGGCATTGAGCTTGCCCACCAGCAGCTCCCATTCCCCCCCTTCAGCCGTGCTGCCAGCGGCCGTCTCCAGGGGCGGCACCGCCATCGTGGTGGCGACGCCCTCCAGCGCCGGTTCTGGGCTGGCCGGCTCTGCCTCGGCGACGGGACTCGGCGCAGCGGCACTCCATGGGGCGTTCTCGGCCGGGGCTTCCGGCGCCTTGAGCGCCTCGGCCTGGACCGCCTCCGCCGGCGCCGCGGCCTCGGGGGTGTTCAGAGACGGAGCGTCGGCGCGGCTGGCCTGGTCCCAGGCCGGGGTGGAGGTCCCTTCGGGAGTGGCGCCGCCAGCTTCTGTCACGGGGCCGGTCAGGTCGGTGCTGGCTCCCTCGCCGCCGGAACCGCCTTGCGAGTCCGGATCGATTCCATGGTCGCCGGAGTCGTCAGGGCCAGCGGCCGGGGAGTCACCGCCATGCAAAGCAGCCTCGCCGGCCGGAGCTTCAACGCCGACCTGCATCGCTGGGGGGAAGGGGGATCCCGCCTGGTCGCCAGCGGCGTTCTCGGCGAAGTCGCCAGCGGGATTCCCTTCGGGACTGGATTCCGGCGAAAAGGGGGTCTCGGCCATGGGTCGGGAGGGACTGGCCGGAGCTTACGGCCGTTTCCCGGCCCCGTCCTGCGCCGGCAGACACCGCTTCAGGCCTCCAGCGCAATCAGGCCGGGACGCTGGGACAGCGGTTGCAGCGGCAGACGCAGCGGGAAGCGCCCGGCGATCAGCCGCTCCACCAGCTCGGCGGCCATCGCCGCCGCCAGGCGCGGGCTGTGGGCAGGCGCCGCCGGAATCAGGCGCCCATCCACCTGGATCTGGCCCGCCTTGAGGGCGCTGTAGGGAACCCCGCCGAAGCTGGGCTTGATCCGCCTGGGGATCGAGATGTCGAGCACCGGTGCCTCCAGCTCCTCATCCGTGGCGGCGGCCTGGCGGGCGATGGTGCCATTGAGCAGGGGGATCGGCGCCGCGATCGCCACCAGCAGGGCGCTGCCATGGCCCTCGAAGTAGGCCGCCCGCAGCCAGCGGGGATCCAGGTCCTGCAGATCCACACTCACCGCGGCCACGGCCCCGGGGGAGCGGGCGTGGCCACTGGCCAGGCGCCGGGGCTGGGGTTGGTGGGCGCTGCCGCTGCCGACCACCCAGCCGATGGCGCCGCCCACCAGCACCGGCGACCCGGGACCCAGCAGGCTCAGGCCGGGCATCGCCAGGCCGATGCTGTCGGCGCCAGCACAGGTGTAGAGGGCGTTGGCCCAGGGGCCGAGCAGGGGGCCATAGGGACTGCGGATCAGGCCTTCGGCGCTGCTCAGGGCCACCAGGCCGTTTTCACCGATGGCCCGGTGCAGCAGCAGGCGGCCCAGGCCGATCTGCTGGAGGCTGAGGCGGGTGTTGAGTTCGCGGCGGGGCTGCAGGGGGGTGACCTCGCCGGCGGCGCTGAGATCGACGCTCTCGCCGGCCAGCAGGGCGGCCAGCACCTGGGCACCGCCGCGCCGCTGGCCATCGGTGCGGGTCCCGGCGATCGGCAGCACCAGATCGCTGCCGGCGCCGCCGGCCAGGGCGACCACCCCATCGAGCTGGGGATCCCGCAGGCGGATCGGTGGATCGGTGGCCCCCAGGCTCAGATGCAGGCTGGCCTGATCGGTGAATTCGGCGTTGCCCGCCACCACCACGTCGGTCTGGTCGTAGGCCTGGTCGAGCCCCTCCTGCTGCACCAGCTGCCGAAAATCGACGGCCAGCCGCACCCGCAGCTGTCCGGCCCGCTGCCGCTGCAGCAGCTCCGCCTCGCTGCGCGGCGCCAGGAGCCCGCCCGGATCCCCCCTCATGGAAGGCCTCCCGAAGCGGTTTGAGCCGTTGGCAGCCACCTTGGGTAGACTGAGCCTTGCTTCTCGCGGTCATGCATGGCGGATCCCACCGGACCCACCGGCTCTTCGGACGAACCCACAGGACCCGGTGAATCCGACGGACGGATCATCCAGACAGACCTCCGCAATGAGATGTCGCGCTCCTACCTGGAGTATGCGATGAGCGTGATCGTGGGTCGGGCCCTGCCCGATGCCCGCGATGGTCTCAAGCCGGTGCATCGCCGCATCCTCTATGCGATGTACGAGCTGGGGCTCACCAGCGACAGGCCTTATCGCAAATGCGCCCGTGTGGTGGGCGAGGTGCTTGGTAAGTACCACCCCCACGGCGACACGGCGGTCTACGACGCCCTGGTGCGCATGGCCCAGGACTTCTCGATGCG
>CAIKWV010000323.1 GCA_903831165.1 uncultured cyanobacterium | reverse complement strand
GGTCTGGAGGAGGGGCCCCTGCTGGCGGCCAGTGATCCGAACAAGGATGCCGACGGCCTGCACACCCTCAACCTGGGGCGCCTGCTCAAGGGGGAGCCGGGGCCGCGCAGTTGTACCCCCGCCGGGGTGATGGCCCTGCTGGCGGCGGCGGGGGTGGAGCTGGCCGGCAAGCGGGCCGTGGTGGTTGGCCGCAGCATCCTGGTGGGTCAGCCGATGGCGCTGATGCTGCAGGCGGCGAATGCCACCGTCAGCGTCGCCCATTCGCGCACCGCCGATCTGGCGGCGCTGACGCGCCAGGCGGAGGTGCTGGTGGTGGCGGCGGGTCGGCCGCGGATGATCGGCGCCGAGCACGTGACGCCGGGGGCGGTGGTGGTGGATGTGGGCATCCATCGCAAGCCGGAGGGCGGCCTGTGTGGCGATGTGCGCTTTGAGGAGGTGGAGCCGATCGCCAGCGCCATTTCGCCGGTGCCCGGCGGCGTCGGCCCGATGACGGTGGCGATGCTGCTGGTCAACACGGTGCTGGCCTGGTGCCGCCGCCACGGGGTGGATGGGGCACCGCTGGAGGATCTGCTGGTCTGAGGCGCTGCTGGTCAGCCGGAATCAGCGACACCGGCCGAACCGGTGTGAGCAGCAAGCGATCGGCAGCGAGGTGGCGCGGAGCGATGACCAGCCCTGCCATCGCTGCAAACAACGCTGGTTTCGGTGGGATGTTCCACCCCGGAATGGGCAACCTGGGATACCGAGATCGGGTGTTCGGGCCAACATGCCCCCTCGGCGATGATTGTGAGATCTGACGGCTTCCCTGGCCATGGCCATCAACGTTCTGCAGGTCTCAGGGTTTTTGTTGGCCGGCTACTCGGTGATGAGCAACGATTGCCTGCAAACGCTGGGCGCCTATTTCAGCAGCAACAAGGAGCGCACACCCAAATTCATCCAGGCCATTTTCGTCTGCAGTGTGCTCAGCATCGTTCTCCTCTGGGGATGGTCGATTGGCAACGGCGATCCCGCCTGGGGGCGATTGGAGAAATTCGCGCTGCCGTCTGTGTTCACCTGGGTGTATCTGATTCCGCCGATCACCGTGATGCTGCTGACGCGCTGGGGAGCGCCGGTCAGTACCACCTTCCTGGTGTTGACCGCCTTTCAGCCCAACAATGTGGGGGCGCTGCTCAGCAAATCCCTGTCGGGCTATCTGCTGGCCTGCGTGCTGGGCGGCCTGCTGTATGGAGCGGTGATCTGGCTGCTGGAGCGCCGGGTGCTGCGGCAGCCAGGTGCGGCGAAGCCGATCTGGTTTGTGCTGCAGTGGCTGTCGACGGGCTGGCTCTGGAGTCAGTGGTTGATCCAGGATCTGGCCAATATCTATGTGTATCTTCCGCGCCAGCTGAATGCGGTGGAGATGGTCGCCACGGTATCGGCGCTGTGCGCGGGCATCTGCATCCTGATCAAACTCTCCGGTGGCCCGATTCAGCATGTGGTGCGCAGCAAGACCAACACGGAGGATCTGCGCTCGGCCGCGATTATTGACCTTCTCTATGGCTTCATCCTCTTTTACTTTGCCCAGGTCAGCAAGTTTCCGATGAGCACCACCTGGGTCTTCCTGGGCTTGCTCAGTGGCCGCGAAGTCGCGCTCTACCTGCGCCTACGCCATCGGCAGGGCGTGGAGGTGCGGGCCACGGTGGTGAATGATGCCTTCAAGGCTGGAGTGGGCCTGGTGGTGAGCATCGCCATTGCTCTGTTGATTCAGCCGCTGAAGAGTCTGGGTTGAGCCACGTTGGCTTCCTCGGATCAGGGTGAACCAGCTCAAGTGGGTGCGTGCTGCAGGCTGCTATCGCAATCATTCTGGCGGGGGCTGATCCATCTCCCTGCCGTGACTCTGGAGTGCTGGTCTGATCATGAATCCCGAGTCGGCTTGACATCTTGACCGGGTTGGTCAAAGAATCTTTGATCGATTGATGTTTGCTGCCAAAGGCGCAGTCGCATCGCCTTCGCCGCAATCCAGCCCATCACCTGCCGCCGCCGGGTGCTCTGAATGGCGTGCTCAGGTCCAGGGCGCCGCCGTGACGCCCTGCTGTTCCAAGATTTCGCTGCAGGTTGCCGAAGCCAGGCACGCAGGCGGCCCTGCTGCTCGCTGCGGCTTGGTCAGTCGCCATTCCCGGTCAGGACCCCTCTGGTGAAGCCGGGCTTGGGGCAGCAGGCGGCCTCCTGCGAGAATCTCCGCCGAGAAGCTCCTCCCCCATGACCGCGTCGGTGAGCACGGCCCAGGATCCGGCCCAGGACGCGGCCGCGAGCCAGGATGGGGTCCAGGCTTTTGATTTCGGCGCCTACCTGGAGGCTGCCCGGCTGCGGGTGGAGGCAGCCCTCGATGGCTCCCTCGGCCCGGAGCGGCCTGAATCGCTGCGGGAGGCGATGCGCTACTCGCTGCTGGCCGGCGGCAAGCGGCTGCGGCCGATCCTCTGCCTGGCGGCCTGCGAGCTGGCCGGCGGCGAGGCTGAGCTGGCCCTGCCCACGGCAGTGGCGCTGGAGATGATCCACACCATGTCGCTGATCCATGACGATCTGCCCGCCATGGACAACGACGACCTGCGCCGCGGCCGCCCCACCAACCACACGGTCTACGGCGAGGCCAACGCCATCCTGGCCGGCGACGCCCTGCTGACCCGCGCCTTCGAGATGGTGGCCCTGCGCAGCCCGGGCCTGCCGACCGAGCGGCTGCTGGCGGTGGTGGGCGAGCTGAGCCTGGCCTCCGGCGCTCCGGGGCTGGTGGGGGGCCAGGTGGTCGACCTCGAATGCGAGGGCAAGGCAGTGGACCTCGACACGCTCGAATACATCCATCTCCATAAGACCGGTGCCCTGCTGCGGGCCTGCGTGATCTGCGGTGCCCAGATCGCCGGCGCCTCCGAGGCCCTGCTGGCGGCCCTGGGCACCTACGCCCGTGGCATCGGCCTGGCCTTCCAGATCATTGACGACATCCTCGATGTGACGGCCAGCAGCGAGGTGCTGGGCAAAACCGCC
>CAIKWV010000322.1 GCA_903831165.1 uncultured cyanobacterium | reverse complement strand
GTGCACATTGCCCTGGTCACCGATGAATATGGTGGCATCGAAGGCCTGGTCACACTCACCGATCTGATGGAGGCGATCGTCGGCGATCTTCCCTCAGCCGAAGATCTCGATCAACCCCAGATCATCCGCCGCGAGGATGGATCCTGGCTGCTCGATGGCGCTCTCGATATCAGCGAATTCAAGGAACTGCTTCAGCGCACCAGCCTGCCGGACGAAGCCCGTGGCAACTTTCATACCCTCGGTGGCTTCGTGCTGCATGTGCTCGGCCGGGTGCCCCGAGCCGGAGATCACTTCAGCTGGGAAGAGCTGCGCTTCGAGGTGATGGACATGGATGGCAAGCGGATCGACAAAGTGCTGGTGGAAGCCCTGCCCCAGGCCCCAGACCAGTCCAGCTGAAGCGTTCCATGGCCCAAGTGTCAGGATGAACAACCTCAGTTCAGGCCGATGGATAGCGATGTCGTACTCCCGATCATCGCCGGTCTTGTCTTGATCATGCTGGTCCTGGCGGGCAGTGTGGTGGTGCTGCTGCGCCCCAGTGACACGACCGATCGTCGACCCTGAATTCAAACCCGATGGCCCAGGCCGATCAGCCCGAACAGCAGGCCGATCAGATGACAACTGAGAGGAATCAGGCGATTGGGCGGATAGCAGCGCAGCAAGGCCAGGCCGCGGATGCGTCGGTGGGTGAAAAACAGGGCGCAAAGCAGACCGAAAGCATCCACGACCAGCAACAGCAACGGCTCCCCAGCCGCTGACCAACCAGCCGGGCTGCGCAGGCTGGCGATCCAGGCCATCAGCTGGCCGGGTATCCGGGCACTCAGCAGAAACACCAGTCCGCAGGCCAGGGACTGGCGAATCCAGAGGGGCACGGCGGCACCCCGTCCGAGCAGCCGCGGCTCAGGGTTCACGCCGATCGCCGGCAAACAGCCAGATCAGCCCCACCAGCAGCCCCCAGCCCAACCAGGACAGGGTGGACAACGGCCGCAGCAGGGCAGCCAGGGGCTCCAGCAGCCAGTGATTCAAGGCCAGCGTCAGCACCACCAACAGAGAAAGAGCCTGCATCGTCGAATCAGGACCCAGGGGACGGCACGGCGCCCGGACGCAACACCTGCCAGCACCCAGGATGGTCGTCCCTGGTGCTCCAGGCCAGAACGGCACTGGCCTGGCCTGAGGCCGATGGCCAGGGCACGGGGTCCAGCCAGGGCAGGCTGGGAAACTGCTGCAAGGCCTGCACATGGTTCAGGGCTGGCGGCTCGCCGGAACGATTGGCGCTGGTGGTGGCCAGCGGACCCGTGCGCCGCAACAGCGCCCGCAACGGTTCACAGGCTGCCACCCGCATCCCCAGGCTGGCACCCCCCGGATGGAGAGCCTCCGTGATCGGTCCCTGGCAGGGCAACACCAGGGTCATGGCACCGGGCCATGAGGCCGAAGCCTGCTCGAGCCATGCCGTCGTCCAGGTCAGGGCCAGGGCCGCTTGAAGCTGGGCCAGATCTGCAGCCATCAGGATCAGGGGTTTATCGGCGGGCCGGGCCTTGAGCCGCCAGAGCAGGGGCGCCGCCATCGGCTGCACCACCAGAGCCGGCAAGGTATCGGTGGGGAGCAGGGCCGCTCCGCCAGCGCGCAGATGATCCGCCAGCCGGATCTCATCCATCGGCCCGGCTCCGAAAGGCACGGGCAAACCGCAGGGTGCCCTCGAGATCGGCATGGGCGGAGGCGGACACCAGTCCCGCCTGGTTGAGCAGCTCCAGCACCGCGGCACTCTGGTCGTGGTGATGCTCCAGCAGCAACACCCCTCCAGGTGCGAGAGCCCTGGTGGCTCCTGCGGTGATGGCGCGGATCGCCTCCAGGCCATCGACTCCCCCATCCAGAGCCAGCCGGGGCTCATGGTCGCGGACGACAGGAGCCAGGCCTGCGATCAGGGCGCTGGGGATGTACGGGGGATTGGCCACCGCCAGATCGATCTGCCCCCACCAGGGCTCCAGGCCAGCCCACCAATCGCCTTCGATCAGCTTCACGATCCCCTCCAGGCCGAAGCGGGTCAGATTGTGCCGCGCCTGGGCCAAAGCCTGATCGGAGCAATCCACCGCCAGCCCCCGCGCCCGGGGCAGGGCCCGAGCCAATGCCAGAGCCACACAGCCAGAGCCGGTACCCAGATCCGCCCAGAGCAGGGGCGTCGGCTCCGGCTCGCCAGCTGGGGCGTCGACGCCAGCACCGGACTGCAGGTTGTCGAGAAGCTCTGGGGGCAGGCTGGAGAGGGCCAGGTCCACCAGCAGGTCGGTCTCCTGCCGGGGGATCAGCACCCCTGGAGCGACCGTGAGCTCCATGTCCCGCCAAGGGCAGAGACCCACCAGGTACTGAAGCGGCTCGGCGGTCTGCCGATGGCGACACCAGATGGCTTCCAGCGTCGCGAGGCTGCGCTGCAGGCCGATCGACGCGCCTGGATCCAGCCTCAGCCGTTGCAGGGCAGACCAGCGCAGGCCCCCAGCCAGATCCAACAGCCAGTCGAGATCACTGCTGCAGCCGCCTTGATCAAGCAACCGCCGCCGCCAGGCCAGCAACGCTGCGCCGGACAACTGGATGCCGGAGCCGGATTCTTGATCGCTCAGCGGGCCAGCAGGGGATCCGAAGGCCGGTGACGGAGAAGGCAACACCATTCTGCTCAGTTTAGGCAGCCTCTACACAACGCCGATCAGGAGATCAGGCCAGGGCCAGGCTCACAACAGAACCTGGGGATCAAGGAATGACAGGGCCCATGCATCGTCTCGCCACTCGCCGGTGATCCAATCGTTGCCGACCTTCTGAACAGCCACCGCCGGCCATTCGCCCGGCCCAGGCGATTGCTCAGCAGCCTCAACAAGCCCGGTGCGGTGGCCAGAACCAACCCAAGCACTCGCGCCAGGAGCCTGCTGCAGAGGGGTTGAGAACGATGTCTCTGTCGCCATCATTTCCGTATCACATTTTCATCGAGATCGAGATCGGGCTTGCGTGTGAACTTGAACTTGAACTTGAACTTGAATCTGCAGACGAGAAACGTCACTGTCCGAGAAGAAGTCCAGCCCGTTCTTAGCAGTTTTCCGCAAGCCCCCACTACAACCAGGAAGTCCTTCCAGCGAAGCTGATGATTCCAGCAACAGCACGACACAGCCTGATCGCAGCGCGCCAGGGAAGCTCTGGGGGACATAGCCCAGAAGGCTTCCCATGGTCCTCTTTTGCTCGGGCTGAACTATTGACGAACATCGCCAGGGAAGCTCTGGGCAACAAGGACCAGATACCTCCCCATGGCTCTCTTTTGTTCGGATTCAACTATTGACGGGCATTGCGGCCCGAATCGGTCTAAATCGAACTTATTTGCTCTCTATTTGTTTTCTTCGAGGCCCGTTTGGAGCCCAAACGGGCACACCACTACTACTCCCCAATTACGTCTTGCATCGCAATTGATGCC
>CAIKWV010000321.1 GCA_903831165.1 uncultured cyanobacterium | reverse complement strand
GGTCTGGATCAATCCGCCTCCACCTGAAATTGGCATCAATCCAGCTAAGTTGGTGGTGGCCGCCTGATCGGCGGCAGAGACGTCATCTTTCCTGGCAGTTACCGAGCCTGAGGACGAGAGCCTCATGCTGGGCCTTTGCCTCGATCTGCTCAGCCGTGAGGCGTTAACGGCAGCAGCCGGGCCTGTGCCCTACGCCGAGGCCATGGCGGCAGAAGACGATGAGCTGCTCGCCGATGTCACGGCAGCTGGGTGAAGGCCTTAAAGGCCTCGCGGGTCACGAATGGGGCGGGATCAGGCATTAGCCCGATCTACGTTCAGAAGCGCCAGGCGGAGTGCAGGCACCCTCTGGAAATCGGAATCGCCCGTGACCATCACCGCAGCAGAACCGAAGTGAAGACAGCTGGCGGCCTGCAGCGCATCGGGCGTCCGCAGGTTGTGCTTAGCCCGCAACAGCGTGGCCTGCTCCACAACGGCGGGGATGAGCTCCACCCACTCCAGATCCGGTTGCCGGAAGAAGGTGTCGAACCGGGCCATGGCCACCGCATCCCGCCGGCGCAGCGGCCCCACGCGGCACTCCAGCCAGCTCAGACGGCTGATCGCCATCTGAAGGTCACCCTCTGCGGAGGTCCGGGCCGAATCAGCCAGCTGGCGAAACTCCCGCTTGAGTGCCTCAGCCCACACCGACGTCCCTTCCACGGCGTAGATCACGGCGCTGGCGTCGAGGAAGGCGATCACCAGTCGCGTACCTGCCGCAGCTCCGCGTCGATCGCCTCCTTGCTGCGGCCTACTGCCGCGGGGGGAAGTTCCAGCAACCACTCCAAGCAGCTCGACCCTGCAGTGACAGGCTGATCGGCCTGGCGTCGCAGGCGGTTGTACTCAGCCGCGCTGAGCACCACGGCGGCAGGGCTGTTGCGCACTAGCAGATGCACCGGGCCAAAGCGAAGGGCCTCCTCCACCGCCGCGATGCCGCGGCGCTTCAGCTCGGCCGAGCGGAGCACGTTCAGGGGCTGATCGGCCATCGACAGGCTCAGCATTCAGAATCTCGAGTCTACCTAGGGTTTCCAATGGGTCGGTACTGGACTCAGTACTGCGGCCAAAGGTCAATTGACGTGGACCCCGGAAACCGGTCCAGGGTGAATGAGAGTCCTCATCCCGCCAGACTGGGTCGGGGACTCGACCATGAAACGCACCAGGCCACCGGCGCCGGAACTGGTGATCGCCCAGCTCAACCGAGAAGGCGCGCAGCAGCTGGTCAGCAGCGGCGCCGCCTCGGCCAATGCCCTGGGCCTCACCACCCAGATGCCCGCGGTGCAGACCTTCCTGGCCCGCACCAGAAGTCAGAAGCGCTACGTCTTCGGCAAACAGCAGGTCACCATCCGTCCGGCAGCCGCCTGGAACTTCCTGCTGGCCGATCGCCCCGCCGGCCAGGCGATCCGCGCCCTGACCTGGCTCGGCCCTGATCAGGCTTCAGCGGCTGTGCCGACCCTCCGAGCCGTGCTGCCTCCCCAAGAGTGGGAGTCGCTGCTCTTCGTTAGCGCTGAGCTGCCCCAGTGGCTGGCGGAGCTACTCAGCGAACAGGCGCACTAGGCCTGTCTGCAGCCCAAGAGAAGCGGCACTCCAGCGCCGACAGCGTTGGCCAGAACTCCCGAAGGCATTCATGATCAAAGTTGCAGTGCCTACCGAGAAGCAGCTCGCCCAGGTCCTAACGTCAAGCTCCGCCATTGCCTCCCTTACCCCCTGCATGGCAGTCTCCAGCCCCACCACAAAAAAACCGGCCGAAAGCTCCAGACAACTGTCGCGTGAGCAAGTTGACGCTCTTTTGAGGGAGCTCCGTGACCCAAGCCTTGCGCGCGAATTCCTGATGGATGCAGGCCTAATCGATGCTGACGGCCAACTGAGCCCTCCATATCGAAGCCAGGATGCCCACTCGGCCTAAAAACAGTCTTGGCCCTCTAGTTCTCTATCATGGCTGTGACAAAGGTACCGCCGAATCAGTTTTAAGCGGAAAAGAGACACTACAGCCAAGCGAAAACGATTACGATTGGCTTGGTCCAGGTATTTATTTTTGGGTTGACAGCCCCGACCGAGCACTTGAGTGGGCTAAGGATCGTAAAAAGCGCCGCCCCGGAGAGATGGGAGAACCATCTGTACTAGGGGCTTTCGCATACCCGGGTAATTGCCTCAATCTGACCGACTATGGGGTCATGGACGAA
The DNA here is from genome assembly GCA_903831165.1 of uncultured cyanobacterium. Classification (GTDB taxonomy): domain Bacteria; phylum Cyanobacteriota; class Cyanobacteriia; order PCC-6307; family Cyanobiaceae; genus Cyanobium. Next base: position 92 of record CAIKWV010000321.1, on the reverse strand, counting down.
TTGGCCCTTGCATACAGGGCAATAAGAACCCTGTACAAAAGAGCTGGCACTCCAATGTCCGTCAATTCAAGTCGCGCAAACGGAATCTACCT
>CAIKWV010000320.1 GCA_903831165.1 uncultured cyanobacterium | reverse complement strand
CTGCTGCGTGGTCTGGCCTTCGGCGCCCGGGGCACGGTGGTCGGCGAGGTGGTGTTCAACACGGGCATGACCGGCTATCAGGAGGTGATGACGGATCCGAGCTATGCCGGTCAGCTCGTCACCTTCACCTATCCGGAACTGGGCAACACCGGCGTCAACAGCCAGGATCTAGAGGCCAGCCACCCCCATGTGCGCGGCGTGATCGCCCGGGAGCTGTCGCCGCTGGCCAGCAGCTGGCGGGCTGAGGAGACCCTCGAGCCCTGGCTGCAACGCCACGGGGTGGTGGGCATCCGCGGCGTGGACACCCGTGCCCTGGTGCGCCATCTGCGGGAGGGTGGGGCCATCAACGGCATCATCAGTAGTGAGGGTCTCACCCCCGCCGAGCTGCTGCGCCAGGTGCGCTCCGCCCCCTCGATGGCGGGGCTGAACCTGGCGGCCGGCGTCAGCACCCAGGAGCCGTATCACTGGTCGAGCCTCTGCAGCGCTGGCTTCGACACCCGTCTCCAGCCCCAGCCAGCCACGCCCTACCGGGTGGTGGCCATCGACTTCGGCATCAAGCGGGCCATCCTCGAGCGCCTGGTGGCCCATGGCTGCGACGTCACCGTGCTGCCGGCCGACGCCACCGCGGAGCAGGTGCTGGACCAGCAACCCGAAGGGGTGTTCCTCTCCAATGGCCCCGGTGATCCGGCGGCCGTGACTAGCGGCATCGCCCTGGCCCGCGATCTGCTGCAACAGCCCCAGCTGCCCCTGTTCGGCATCTGCCTGGGCCATCAGATTCTCGGACTGGCGCTGGGGGCGCGCAGCTTCAAGCTCGGTTATGGCCATCGCGGTCTCAACCATCCCTGTGGCAGCCCTGGCCAGGTCGAGATCACCAGCCAGAACCATGGCTTCGCCCTCGACGCCGAGTCCCTGCCCAGCGACCGGGTGAGCGTCACCCATCTCAATCTCAATGACCGCACCGTGGCGGCGATGGCGATGCTGGATCAGCCCGTCTTCGGCGTGCAGTACCACCCGGAAGCCAGCCCCGGTCCCCACGACAGCGACCATCACTTCCAGCGTTTCACCGCCCTGATGGCGGAACGTCGCTGAGGCTCCAGCCGCAGGGGCCGGGTCCGCCGACTCGGCGCCGCGCTTGAGGGTTGAAGGCCGAACTGTGGCGGTTGAGTCATTTTGCCGAGACGTCACTACACTTCAGCCCACTACGTTCCACGGGGGCTGAGCCATCTCTGACCTTCAGCGATTGACCGTCTCGCTTCGGGGGGGCTGTGAGCGCCAGGCCCAGTGCCTGCTGTTCAGCTTCACGGGCCAACTGGATGCCTACTCCGACAAGCAGTTCAACGAGTTCGTCGCCAGCCATCAGGGCGATGGCAAGCTGCCGCTGGTGATCGATCTGAGCCGCATCGATTTCATCGATTCCTCCGGACTCGGCGCCCTGGTGCAGTTGGCCAAGCAGTGCAAGGAGGCCGGCAGCCAGTTCCAGGTGGTCGGCAACGCCCGCGTGGTGCAGACCGTGAAACTGGTGCGGCTGGAAGAATTCCTGCATCTTCAACCTGATCTCGACACAGCCCTTGGCCGCCTCAGCGCGGCCTGAGGCCTCGGCCGGGAGCTGGTTGGCGGCGATTGAGCCCGCCTGTCCAGCTTCCGATCTCGGTGCCCTGCAGCTGGCCTGGCTGGGGGATGCGGTCTGGGATCTGCACCAGAGACTGCGCCTCTGCGCCAGCCCAGGACGCAGTGCTGACCTGCATCGCGCCGTGGTCGACGAGGTCAAGGCCGAGGCCCAGGCCCGGGCGCTCAAGCGCCTGGAGGGGCTGCTGCGGGACGACGAACTGGAGCAGGTGCGCCGGGGTCGCAATCGGGCCGGTCGCGGACCCCGAAGGGGGAATGCCGCCACCTATGGGCAGGCCACGGGATTTGAGACCATGCTGGGATGGCTCTTTCTTCGCAATCCGGGGCGGCTGGCCGAGCTGCTGGATCAGCTGGAGGAACCCCCACCCACCTTGTGTCCCTCCTCCCATGAGTCCCCGTCCTGATCGCCGTCCCGACTCCCGTCCGGATCGGGCCCCGCGCCGTGCGGGTGGCTCCCCCGGCAACCGTGCCGGCGCACGACCGGTGGGAGCTTCATTCCGGCCGGGAGGCACCACCAGGCCGCGCTGGGGGCGCCCGGAGGGCAGCGGCCCTGACGCCTCCGGCGAGCGGCCCCGCTACGGCCGGGACGGCGCCGCCGGCCGCTTCAATGCCGATCGCTATGCCGGCGATCGCCCCGGCCCCGATCGGGAGCGACCCAGCGGTGAGTGGACCCCCCGTGAGCGCCGTGGCGGTGAGTCCGCCGGCCCACCGGTCCGCCTCGACCGCAGTTCCTCGCGCCCTTCGCTGCCGCGTCGAGCCGATGACGGCCGTGGCGAGGGTCGCCCCGGCTCGGATCGACGCCCATCGGATCGCCGGCCGACGGATCGTCGTCCCATGGACCGGCGCCCCAGCGAACGCCGTCCAGGCGAAGCGCGTTTCGGCGATCGTCGTCCCAGTGAGCGGCCTGCTTTCGACCGGGCGCCCTCGGATCGACCGCTGAGCGATCGTCGCCCCAGCGACCGCCGCCCTGCGGATCGCCGCCCTTCGGATCGTCGGCCGGCAGAGGCAGGCGCCGGCGATCGTCGGCCACGGCCCGGTGCTGGCCGCTTCGGCGCTGGTCGGCCGGTGCTGTTCCGTCCGGGTTCGCGCGCGGAGGGGCGCCCTGAGTTCGGCGGCGCGCCCCGCCGTTTTGAACGCGATCAGAGCAGCGGCGACAGCGGTGGTGTTGCCGAGTCCGACAACTTTTCTGCTTCCGCACCGAGTGACCTGGTCTGGGGCCGCCATTCGGCCCAGGCCACCCTGGAGAGCGGCCGGCCGATCCATCGCATCTGGTGCACCCCGGAGCTGCGCTTCAGCCCCAAATTCCTGCAGTTGCTGCGTGACGCCAAGGCCTCCGGCGTGCTGGTGGAAGAGGTGACCTGGGCGCGCCTCGGCCAGATCAGCGGCGGTGCGGTCCACCAGGGCATCGTGCTGCAACCGGCGGCGGCCGAAACCCTCGACCTGGCCACCCTGATTGACGGTTGTCGGGGGCTGGGGGAATCCCCCCTGTTGCTGGCGGTCGATGGCCTCACCGATCCCCAGAATCTGGGCGCGATCGTGCGCAGCGCCGAAGCCCTCGGTGCCCACGGCATGGTGTTGCCCCAACGCCGCAATGCCGGCCTCACCGGTTCGGTCGCCAAGGTGGCTGCCGGAGCGCTGGAGCACCTGCCGGTGGCGCGGGTCGTCAATCTCAACCGCTCGCTTGAAACCCTCAAGGACGAGGGCTACCGGGTGATCGGCCTGGCGGAGGAGGGCAACGTCAGCCTGGAGGAGGTGGATCTGGAGGGCCCCCTGGTGATCGTCACCGGTTCGGAGGGGGATGGGCTGGCGATGCTGACCCGCCGCAATTGCGACCAGCTGGTGCGGATCCCCCTGCGCGGCGCCACCCCCAGCCTCAATGCCTCGGTGGCCACGGCCCTGTTGCTCTATGAGATCGCCCGTCGCGGCTGGATGCGCGGCCTGCGGGGCACCAGCCCGGCGCCGCGGCTGGTACGGCCATCCCTGCCGGCGCCGGCGCCGATTGCCGAGCCTGCTCCCGGGGAGTCCGCTGCCACCGCGGTGCCTTACGGCGACCACGGCTCCGACGGCGAGGGTCTCGAACGCGATCCCATCGGATCCCTTGGCGATGAGGACCCTGGCGAGGAAGCCCTTGAGATCGAAGCCAGTGGGCTCGAAGCCAGTGGGCTCGAAGCCAGTCAGCCAGAAGCACATGAGCTTCAGGTCACTCCACTTGCAGCCAGTGAGCTTGCAGCCGGTGAGTTGGAAGTGAGTGAGCCTCAAGCCAGCGGGATGGACACCGGTGCCATAGAGCCCGTTGGGTTCTCAGTGCCCGACCTCGCAGGCCATGGTCTTGACACCGTGGGCAGCGACAGCGAGCCCGACCCCATGCCTGGCGGCCCTGATGCCGAATCGGGCGGAGAGAGGTCCGAGGCCAGGGAAGCGGCTACGGCATCCGCTGGTGATGTCGCTTCAGCTGCGGGTACCTGGAATGCCGGCCCTGTGCCGAGCGACCCGGTTCTGGAGCTCCCCTCCGAGGTCGATCCGTCCTTTCAGAGCGACATTCAGCTCTGAGGGCTCGGCCCCGAACCAGGCCGTTGACCAAGCCGCCGCTTGTTTTCTGCCCGGGCTGGGTTCGTGATACGGCGCTGATCGCCCTGGGGATGTCCAGATAACCCTGGAGGGGGTTGTCTCTCTCTGGGTGGGCGGTCAGGGCCGCAGCCAGCACCGCTGTCGCTGGGGTGGGGGGCATGGCACCTGACTCGGTGCCCCCTGCCAGCTGTCGCCGCGGCTGTTACCGCGGTCAAGGTTGTCGCGGTGGGGTTGTCGCTGCGGACTGGCCGTGCATGGGTCGTGGAGCCCTACAGGCGGCTGCGGAGGGCCGCCGCAGCCGCACCGAGCGGCCCGGCTCGACGGTCCCGCCAGCCTTTCAAGACAGGGTTGTCCTGGGGCAGCGAACTGATCCGCTGCGGAGGCAGGGCGATGGCGGGCACTTCCACCAGCAGGGCTGCCTAGGCCCGGGAGCCGCTGAGCCTGGTGCGCCAATTCGCCTGGCTCCGGGCTCCGGGCTCCGGGGGCTGGGGCACCGTTGCCGGAGCGGCGATGGTGCGGGTCCGGCGATCTGGTCAGAATGGAACTCTTGAAACCGCGGCTCCATGAATCCCCTCCTCTGGCCCATGCGCAACCTCGCCAATGGGTTGGGGATGGCCTGGTGGGCCAGGGTTGAAACCCGCTCCCCCGATGCCACCTACTGGTTCGGGCCGTTCGTGCGGCGCAGCACCCTGGAGGCCGCCCTGCCGGCCTTTCTGGCCGACCTGCGTTCGGAAGCCCCGGCTTCCCTGGAGTCCACCTGCCTTCGCACCAGCCGCCAGGAGCCCCTCACCGAAGCCCCGGATCTGTTGCCCCGTCCGCAGGCCCCGGTCTGATCGCCCTGGTCGGCTGATAGCGTCCAGCTCAGCTGGTGTACGGGTGGATGGGGATCGCCGAGTGGCGCGGGAAACTGCAACGGGGAGAGGTCTCAGCCCGCGAGCTGACCGACCGGCATCTCGCCCGGATTGAGAGCGTCGATCCCACGGTCCACGCTTTCCTAGAGGTCACGGCTGAGCGGGCCAGGGCCGACGCGGATCGCATCGATGCCGCTCGCCTGGCCGGTGAGAGCCTGCCACCCCTGGCGGGCATTCCCCTGGCGATCAAGGACAACCTCTGCACCAAGGGCATCCGCACCACCTGCTCCAGCCGCATGCTGGAGAACTTCGTCCCCCCCTACGAGTCCACCGTCACCGAGCGCCTCTGGAGCGCCGGTGCCGTGCTGCTGGGCAAGACCAACCTCGATGAGTTCGCCATGGGCAGCTCCACCGAGACTTCGGCCTTTGGTCCCAGTCGCAATCCCTGGAATCCTGAGCGGGTGCCAGGGGGCAGCTCCGGTGGCAGCGCGGCGGCAGTGGCGGCCGGCGAATGCCTCGCCTCGCTCGGCTCCGACACCGGTGGTTCGATCCGCCAGCCCGCCTCCTTCTGCGGTGTGGTCGGTCTCAAGCCCACCTACGGCCGGGTGAGCCGCTGGGGTCTGGTGGCCTTCGCCAGCTCCCTCGATCAGATCGGTCCCTTCAGCACCAGCGTCGCCGACAGCGCCGAAATCCTGCAGGTGATCGCCGGTGCCGATCGCCGCGACTCCACCTGCCTCACCACGGCGGTGCCCGACTACCGCTCGGCCCTGGAGCAGCCCGTCAAGGGGCTGCGGGTGGGTCTGATCCGTGAATGCTTCGAGGCTGAAGGACTCGATCCCCAGGTGAAGGCCTCCGTGCTGGCGGCGGCGGCCCAGCTCGAGCAGCTGGGTTGCGAGCTGGTGGACATCAGCTGCCCGCGCTTCAACGACGGCATCGCCACGTACTACGTCATCGCCCCATCGGAGGCTTCCGCCAACCTGGCCCGCTATGACGGCGTCAAGTACGGGTTGCGCGCCGCCGCCGATGCCGGCGCCGACAACCTGGCGATGATGACGGCCCGCAGCCGGGCTGAGGGCTTCGGCGACGAGGTGCAGCGCCGCATCCTGATCGGCACCTACGCGCTCTCGGCGGGCTATGTGGATGCCTTTTACCGCAAGGCCCAGCAGGTCCGCACCCTGATCCGCCAGGACTTCGATCGCGCCTACGAGCAGGTCGATCTGCTGCTCACCCCCACCTCGCCGACCACGGCCTTCCGCTTCGGGGCCCATGCGGAGGATCCGCTGGCCATGTATCTGGCCGATCTGCTGACCATTCCGGCGAACATGGCCGGATTGCCAGCCATCAGCGTGCCCTGTGGTTTCGACGACCAGGGTCTGCCGATCGGCCTGCAGTTGATCGGCGGGGTGCTGCAGGAAGCCCGGCTGCTGCAGCTGGCCCACCACTATGAGCAGGCGGCGGCGGTGATGGCTGCTCGGCCTTCGGCCTCGCTGGTGGTCTGAGGGCGAGCGGATCAGGCGCTCCTGACTCGCGACAGGCCGGGGCCAAGGGCAGCAGCCTTGCGCTGTCCCGGCTCAACGTTCGCCGTGGTCGTTGGCGATCCCGGTTCTGTGAGAAGGTTTATAAAATCTTTCTTGCACAGTTGCCACGGCTCTTTGCCGGCGCTCTTTCCTGACTCAGGGTCTGCTCGCACTGGTGTCCGCCTCGCTGCCGATCGGCGTTCGAAGTAGCCGGGCCGGGTCGCTCGCCTCCACCGCCGCTCCCCCACCCCGGATGTCGCTGCGGGTGCAACCGACCCGGATCAAGGTGCTGGGGCGGGAGGTCACGGTCCTGTCGATGCTCAACTCTGCCGGTGCCAGGGGCCTGTCCGTTGAGCAGGCCGATGGTTTTGACGTTGAGGTGATCAACCAGCTGCATGTTCCGACCGCTGTGCACTGGCATGGCTTGCTGCTGCCCAATGCCATGGACGGCGTTCCCTTCATCACCCAGAACCCGATCCCCGCCGGTAAACGTCAGCGCTACGACTTTCCGTTGAAGCAGGCCGGCACCGACTGGATGCACAACCCACTACGGCCTGCAGGAGCAGCACCTGCTGGCCGCCCCCATGGCCCCACGGCCGGTGGATCGCCAGCTGGAGATGGTGCTGGGCGGCTCGATGACCGGTTACCGCTGGACCATCAATGGCGACGCCTACCCCAACCGCAACAGCCTGCTGGTGCGCGAGGGGGGGGGCGGGTGGCGATCCGCCTCAGCAACAAGACAGGCATGGGCCATCCGATGCACCTGCATGGCCACGTCTTCCAGGTGGTGGAGATTAATGGCCAGGCCCTGGCGGGGCCGTTGCGGGACACGGTGCTAGTGCCCGCCGACGGCAACTGCGTCGTGATCCTCGCTGCCACCCAGCCGGGCATCTGGGCGTTCCATTGCCACATTCCGTACCACGCCATCGATGGCATGTTCACCGTGCTGCGCTACGAGGGAGCCGAACCCCGTTTCCGGCAACCGGAGCGGATGGCGGCCACGATCCAGGATCCGGCCCTGCCGCTCTGAACGCCGCTGGGCCTGGGCGGGCAGCCGTTCCCCCGGGTCGGTGAGCTGAGCGGCCCCATCGTCTCCCGGTCCCTGCGTGCCAACCGTGGGGCGACCACCACATCTGGTGTCAGTCGGCTTGAAAGGCGGCGACAAGGCGCTGAATGTTGCGGCTGGCCTTAGCCTGGTTCCCACCCCCAGGTTCCCATCCTTTGGCGTTCGTTCCCCTCCACAACCACAGCGACTACAGCCTCCTGGATGGGGCTTCCCAGTTGCCGGCGATGGTGGAGCGGGCGGTTGAGCTGGGCATGCCGGCCCTGGCGCTGACCGATCACGGCGTGATGTACGGCGCGATTGAGTTGCTGAAGCTGTGCACCAAGGCGGGCATCAAGCCGATCATCGGCAATGAGATGTATGTGATCAACGGCTCGATCGACGATCCGCAGCCGAAGAAGGAACGCCGCTACCACCTGGTGGTGCTGGCCAAGAATGGCGTGGGTTATCGCAACCGGGTCAAGCTCACCAGCATCAGCCATCTGCGCGGCATGCGCGGTCGCGGCATTTTCTCGCGGGCCTGCATCGACAAGCAGCTGCTGCAGCAATACAGCGAGGGGCTGATCGTGGCCACGGCCTGTCTCGGCGGCGAGATCCCCCAGGCGATCCTGCAGGGGCGGCCCGAGGTGGCCCTGGAGGTGGCCGGCTGGTATCAGCAGACCTTCGGCGAGGACTTCTATCTGGAGATTCAGGACCACGGCGGCCTGGAGGATCGCATCGTCAACACCGGCATGGCCCGCATCGGCGCCGAACTCGGTATTCCGCTGATTGCCACCAACGATGCCCACTACCTGAGTGTGGGTGATGTGGAGGCCCACGATGCGCTGCTGTGTGTGCTGACCGGCAAGCTGATCACCGATGTCAAACGCCTGCGCTACACCGGCACCGAATACATCAAGAGCGAGGCCGAGATGGCTCGCCTGTTCCACGATCATCTGGAGCCCGATGTCATCGCCGCCGCCATCGCCAACACGGTGAAGGTGGCCGAGAAAGTCGAGGACTACGACATCCTCGGGCGTTACCAGATGCCCCGTTTCCCGATTCCGGAGGGACACAACGCCGTCAGCTATCTCACCGAGGTGAGTGAGCAGGGGCTGCGGGACCGCCTGGGTCTGAGCGTCGAGCAGCCGTTCGAGCCGCTTTATGGCGAGCGGCTGGCTTTTGAGTTGCAGGTGATGGAGCAGATGGGCTTCCCCACCTACTTTCTGGTGGTCTGGGATTACATCCGTTTTGCTCGCGAGAGTGGCATCGCTGTCGGGCCGGGCCGGGGTTCAGCCGCCGGTTCCCTGGTGGCCTATGCCCTGGGGATCACCAACATCGATCCGGTCAGACATGGCCTGTTGTTTGAGCGCTTCCTCAATCCAGAGCGCAAGTCGATGCCTGATATTGACACCGACTTCTGCATTGAGCGCCGCGGTGAAGTAATTGAGTACGTCACCCGTCGCTATGGCGAGGACAAAGTGGCCCAGATCATCACCTTCAACCGCATGACCTCCAAGGCGGTGCTCAAGGATGTGGCCCGGGTGCTGGACATCCCCTATGGCGAGGCCGATCGACTGGCGAAGTTGATCCCGGTGGTGCGGGGCAAGCCGGCCAAGCTCAAGGAGATGATCGGCAATGAATCTCCCGCACCAGAATTCCGCGAAAAGTACGAAGGCGATGCCAAGGTGCGCCACTGGGTCGATCTGGCCATGCGGATTGAGGGCACCAACAAGACCTTCGGCGTTCATGCCGCCGGCGTGGTGATCGCCGCCGATCCCCTGGATCAATTGGTGCCATTGCAGCGCAACAACGACGGCCAGGTGATCACCCAGTACTTCATGGAAGACGTGGAGTCGATGGGCCTGCTGAAGATGGACTTCCTTGGCCTCAAGAACCTGACGATGATCGAGAAGACCATCGATCTGGTGCACAAAAGCAGTGGCACCCGACTGGATCCCGATGCCCTGCCCGAAGCCGACGCCGGGACGTTCGCCCTGCTGGCTCGCGGTGATCTGGAGGGTATTTTCCAACTGGAATCCAGCGGCATGCGCCAGATCGTGCGGGACCTCAAACCCTCCTCGCTTGAAGATATTTCTTCGATTCTTGCTCTCTACAGGCCCGGACCCCTGGATGCGGGCCTGATTCCCAAATTCATCAACCGCAAGCATGGCCGTGAAGCCATCGACGTGGCCCACGTCAAGCTGAAACCGATCCTGGAGGAAACCTACGGAATCATGGTCTACCAAGAGCAGATCATGCGCATTGCCCAGGATCTAGCGGGTTATTCGTTGGGTGAGGCCGACCTACTGCGGCGGGCGATGGGTAAAAAGAAGAAAAGCGAAATGGAAAAACACCAGGACCTGTTTGTTAAAGGTGCCACCGAACGGGGGGTAGAGGCGGCCGTGGCCGAAGCCCTGTTCGAGCAGATGGTGTTGTTCGCCGAGTACTGCTTCAACAAGAGCCACTCCACCGCCTACGGCGCGGTGACCTATCAAACGGCCTATCTCAAGGCCCACTATCCCGTCGCCTACATGGCGGCCCTGCTGACGGTGAATGCGGGGGCCAGCGACAAGGTACAGCGCTATATCGCCAACTGTCAGGCCATGGGCATCGAAGTCATGCCCCCAGATATCAATGCCTCCGGCATCGACTTCACGCCCAAGGGCGAGCGCATCCTGTTTGGACTGTCGGCCATCCGCAACCTGGGCGAAGGGGCCATCCGCCAGTTGATTGAGGCCCGTGGCCTAGAGGGCCCCTTCGCCAGCCTCGCCGACCTCTGCGACCGGCTGCCCTCCCAACAGCTCAACCGGCGCGCCCTCGAATCCCTCATCCACTGCGGTGCCCTCGACACCCTGCAGGCCAACGCCAACAGGGCCCAACTGATGGCCGACCTGGATCTGGTGCTGGAGTGGGCGGGCAGCCGCGCCCGCGACCGCGCCAGCGGCCAGGGCAGCCTGCTGGATCTGTTAGGGGGCGGTGGTGCCCAGACCCCTGGAGCCAGTGGGGCCGCCCTGGCCCCCAAGGCGGCGCCGGTGAAGGACTACCCCCCCAACGACAAACTCAAACTCGAAAAAGAACTGCTCGGCTTCTATCTTTCCGACCATCCCCTCAAGCAACTCAGCGGCGCCGTGCGGCTGCTCTCCCCCATCAGTCTGGGCAGCCTCGAAGAACAGGCCGATAAGGCCAAGGTAAGCCTGGTGGCCATGGTGGCCGACCTGCGGCAGGTGAATACGCGCAAGGGCGATCGCATGGCGGTTCTGGTGCTTGAAGACCTCACCGGCAGCAGCGAGGCGGTGGTCTTTCCCAAGAGCTACGCCCGCCTGGCCGACCACCTGATGGTGGATGCCCGCCTGCTGGTCTGGGCCTCGGTCGACCGCCGCGATGAGCGGGTGCAACTGATCGTCGATGATTGCCGTGGCATCGACGACCTGAAGTTGGTGTTGGTGGATCTACCGGCGGACCAGGCCGGTGACATCGGCATCCAACACCGCCTGCGCGAATGCCTCCAGCGCCATCGGCCCAACGAAGAGGAGGTGGGGTTGCGGGTACCGGTGCTGGCCCGCATCAACGACCACCAACGCAGCACCTGGGTGCGCCTGGGCCAACAGTTTTGTGTGGCCGACGCCGATGCCGCCCTGGCGACCCTGAGCTCCGCCGATTTCCAGGCCTCCCTGCTCCATCCCCTGCAGGCGCCCTAAAGGGCACCTCCCGGGCACCCCAGGCGATCGAAGGGCCGGCTCAAGGGCTCGATAGCTGGCAAGGCTTGGGATCAGCCCAGCCAGCGGCCGTGGATTTCGAGGTAGCGGTCGTCCACTTCGGCCACGGTGAATCCGGACCAGGCCGCCCCCATGCTCCCTGCTGCCTTCCCCAGCTTGGACGCCTGGGCCAGCTGGGCTTGCACCTCGGCCGCCGTGAAGGCCGCCGCCAGGGAGGCCCGGAAATCGCGGCGCAGCACCGCTGGCGCACCGGCGGCATAGCGCTCGGTGAGGGCGTCAGCTTCCGCGGCGCTGGCGGGACGCCGCAGATCCTTGATGTAAACCGTTGCCCCCGGGGCGGCCAGCTGGCCCACGGCCTGCCATAGCACCAGGGGGTCGTGGAGATGGTGCAGCAGGCTGTTGCTCACCACGGCCGCAAAGGGGCCGCCCAGGGCTTCTACCGGAGCTCCCCCAGGAGAAGTCACCTCCTTCCGGGTCGTGGTCAGGGTCAGGGGCAGGCGCACCTGCTCAAAACGCAACTGCGGCCACTCACCAAGATGGCGCTGCCGCCTTTCTTGGGCGAGGGCCACCATGGTGGCCGCCCCATCCAGCCCCAGCACCTTGGCCTGGGGCAGGGCTCGGGCGAGGCGAAAGCTGATATTGCCGGGCCCGCAACCCAGATCGACTATCCCATCGTCAAGTGGGCTGCCGGGGCCCAAGGCTTCTCCACCCCCGTCGCCCACCGGCCGGGGCCTGGGGAAAGGCAGACCCAACAACGCCAGGAAACGTTCCGTGAACGCCTGATCAGAGCGATCGAAATCGGCCGCCGCGTAGGCCCGCGCCTGCAGAGGATCGTCCATGAGTTCCGGTTCGACGCTCCTCTCCATGCCCCCCATGCCTGCGCTCCAGGCTGCGCTCCAAGCCTTGATGCTGGAACAAGGGTCAACCCTTGGGACACCGGGCTGGCCACCGTGGCTAGTGCCACGGTTTGCTTGACCACCCCACCAATGGCGTTAAGGTGCATTCCACATGTAGGTCAGCAGCGCTGTGACCCTTTCCCCTTCGCGACCCGAAGCCCGACGGAATCCCGAGGCCTTGGCTTCCACCGAGGCCCCGTTGACCCCGCTGGATGGGCCGGTGGCGATGGCACCTGATACCCCCCAGCCCAACCCCAAGCCAGGCCAAGCTGGGCCCGATCGGGCCCCCGGCGCTGGGGACTTCCCGGCCACGGCCCCGGCGGCCAACCCGGTTTTCTACCGCACCTACTCGCGCCAAACCGCCCAGGGTCGCGAGAGCTGGGGCCAGGT
>CAIKWV010000319.1 GCA_903831165.1 uncultured cyanobacterium | reverse complement strand
GGGTGCAGCATCGTCTGCGAACGGCTCCGGCTTTTCGGGTGCTGGGGCGTTGCATCTGATGCCGGCTGGAGCGCATGAAGGTTCTCCACCTGATCCCGTCGATCAGCCCTCGGCGCGGTGGGCCCAGCCAGGCCGTCTTGGCGATGGTGGCAGGGCTGCGGCAGCAGGGTGTCGAGGCCTCCATCCTCACCACCAATGACGATGGGCCTGATGTCTTTGCCGCCATGCCCCTGGGACAGTGGCATGAGCATCAAGGGGTGCCGGTTCTGGCTTTTTCCCGCTGGAGCCCTCCCCAACGGGCCCTGCGCGAATTTGCCGTGTCGCCGGCGCTCACGGGTTGGTTGTGGAAGCATCTGGGGAGCTTTGATCTGTTGCATATTCATGCCCTGTTTTCCTATCCCTCCACCTCGGCCATGGCTGTGGCCAGAGCACGCCATGTCCCCTATGTCCTGCGCCCCCTCGGCCTCTTGAATCGCTGGAGTCTGCAGCAGAGTGTTGGGCGCAAGCAACTGTTGCTGCGCCTGATCGAGCGTCGCAACATCCAGGGGGCAGCGGCCATGCATTTCACCAGTACAGCTGAGCGTGATGAGGTGACGGAGCTTGGATTCCATCACGCCGATTTTGTGCTGCCTTTGGGTGTTGACCTGCCCCCTTTAGCGCCTCTGCCCAGGTCCCACGACGCAGCGATCCGCTTTCTCTTCCTGTCCCGTCTCCACCTCAAAAAGCAGCTGCCGGTATTGCTGGAGGCTCTGGCTCTTTTGCATCAACGCCACCCAGAAGCCCCGTGGACCTTACAGATTGCCGGCGAGGGTGAAGCGAGCTATCTCAACCAACTTCAGGCTCTGGCCACCACGCTTGGTCTGAGCCATCGTGTCGCATGGCTGGGTTTTGTAGCCGGCCAGGCCAAGCAGGACCTGCTCCAACAGGCCGATTGGTTCCTGCTGCCATCCGCTTCCGAAAACTTCGGCATTGCCGCAGCCGAAGCCCTGGCCGCTGGTACCCCGGTGATCCTGGCCCCCGGTGTTGCCCTGGCCGAAGCCGTGGCCGCTGCTGGTGCAGGCTGGATCTGCGAGGCAAGTCCAGAAGCGCTGGCATCCAGGCTGGAATCCTGTCTGCTGCCTCCGGCTGAGGCCATGCGTCAAGCGGCCCGCCGACTTGCCCAGGAGAGCTACAGCTGGCCTGCGATCAGCAGTAGTCTCAGCAATCAATACCAGGGCATCCTGGCTCACCAGGCAGACACCAGAGCGGTATTGGAACGTCATGGCTGACAGCCTCAAGCAGGTCACGCCGTTGCTGCTGACCTTCAATGAAGAAGCCAACATCTCGCGCACCTTGGCTGGCCTGCAATGGGCCACTCGCATCGTGGTAATCGACAGTGGCAGCACTGATCGCACCCTGGAACTGTTGGCCCAATCGGTCCAGGTGGAGGTCTTTCAACGCACGTTCGATACCCATGCCTCCCAGTGGAATTATGGGTTGGAACAGCTCACTTCGCCCTGGGTCCTCAGCCTGGATGCTGATTACGTCGTTTCAGGCGACCTGTGTCGTGAACTGGCCGAGTCCGTACAATCTGCCCAATTGAGTGGCGTTGCGGGCTTCCGTATTCCTTTCCGTTATTGCGTCTTTGGCAAGCCGTTGCGCGGTACCGTCTTGCCTCCCCGAATTGCCCTTTTCCAGCGCAGTTTGGCTTGTTATCAGGATGATGGCCACACCCAGGATCTTGTTCTGCGTGGACCCTCAAGCCTGCTCAAATCGACCATTTTTCATGATGACCGCAAGCCCTTGAGCCGTTGGCTTTGGGCCCAGGATCGTTATCTTCGTTTGGAAGTGTCCAAGCTCCTCAGTTGTCCCGCTCAGCAACTCAGCTTTGCTGATCGCTTGCGCAAGCGTCACGTGATCGCCCCTTTTGCGGTCCTCATTCTCTGCTTGTTCTGGCATCGTGGCCTCCTCGATGGTTGGCGTGGTTGGTTTTATGCCTTTCAACGCCTTTATGTGGAGACATTGCTCAGTCTGATGCTCTGGGAGGCTCGGCATGGTCTCTGATCTTTCCCTTTCTGCTTACGGTTGGAGTGAAACGACTCCACATACCCAAGATTATCTGTTGCCATCCCTGGCGCGCATCTTGAACCTGCGATGCGCTGCTTATGGGCGTGTTCTGGATCTTGGTTGTGGTAATGGTGCCCTTTGCCATCAGCTGAGCCAGTGGGGCTATGGCGTCATCGGTGTGGATCCCAGTGCCACGGGTATTGCCATTGCCAGGAATCTTTATCCGAATCTTGAATTTCATCAAGTTGTGCCTACCCCAGAGGCGTTGACCAAGTTGAAATTGTCGGACTTTGATCTTGTGATCAGTACCGAGGTTGTGGAGCATTGTTTTGCTCCAAGGGATTGGGCGGCGTCGGCTTACAAGGTGCTTAAGCCGGGTGGTATTTTTATTTGTTCAACACCTTATCATGGCTATTTTAAAAATCTGGCTCTTGCCCTCTCTGGTCAGCTTGATGCCCATTTCACCGCCCTTTGGGACGGCGGTCACATCAAGTTCTGGAGCCGAGCCACGTTGACGCAGTTGTTGCAGGAGGCTGGTTTCGTTCAGCCCCAGTTCGCTGGTGCTGGGCGGCTGCCCTGGCTGTGGAAATCGATGCTGTTGAGCGTGCATAAGCCTCAGGTCTGATTGTATTGACCTACCAAAATCTCTCCAACTACCGCCCCCCCAGCACCTGGTCCCCCGGGGCGCCTTTCTCCGTTCAGTTGCTCTGGTTCTGTATCGGCTCACCCCTGCTGGCAGCCCGTTGGCTCCCCGGTTCCGCTTGGCGGGTGCTGGTGCTGCGTTGGTTTGGCTCCCGGATCGGTGTGGGCTGCCGCATCAAACCTGGGCTACGCGTCAAGTTCCCTTGGCGACTCCATGTCGGCTGCCATTGCTGGCTGGGTGAAGACGCCTGGTTCGACAATCTCGCCCTGATCCGCCTTGGCGATCACGTCTGCGTGTCCCAGGGCGCCTATCTCTGCACCGGCAACCACGATTTGTATGCACCCGGCTTTGATTTGATGCTGGCCCCGATCACGATTGGCTCCCAGGCCTGGATCGCTGCCCGGGCCGTTCTGGCTCCAGGTACCAGCATTGGCTCCGGCGCCGTGGTCGCCCTGGGGGCCGTGGTCAGTGGCTCTGTCCCGGCCGGCGCCATTGTCCGTGGCAATCCGGCTGTGGTGATCCGACAGCGCCACGGGTCCGGTCCTAAACCAGCCGATGGTTCGGCCGAGCTCCAGCCCCCATCGCTCCTGCCATAGGTTCTTTTGATGCGCTTGATCCCCCGGCTGCCACCGATCCCGCCTCCCACGCCCCGCAACCTGTGGTTGTTGCTGGCCTCGTTGCTGATTTGGCAGAACCTCTGGCTGCTGCATGCCACCCAGGACTCACCCAAGCTGTTGTTGTTTGTGCTCCTGCTCTGGTGGGGAGCGCTCACCTGCATGGAGGATCGGCTGGAGACGCTGCGCCCCAGCCCCAGCCGCATCAGCCTGGCCTTGGGCAGTGTGCTGCTGCTCTGGAGCCTCTGGCGCTCGTCCCAGATCATCACGCTGGACTCGGTGGTCTATGTGCTGGCGCCGCTTCAGGGACTTGGACTGGCTTTGCTCTGTGTGCCACTGCGGCGCCTCGGCCAGTTCAGCCAGCAGCTGTTGATTCTGTTGATGCTGCCCGTCTATCCCATGGTCAACAGCGTCGGTCCAGTCACCCGCTGGCTCGAGGGCTGGGTCAGTCCCCTCACGGCCACCATCGCCGCTGGCTGGCTTTCCACTCTCGGCATCGAGGCGATCAGCAATGGCCGCCTAGTGCAGACCGCCAGTGGTGGTGTCTCGGTGGCCGGGGCTTGCAGTGGCATCGACCAGGTCAGCCAGGTGGTGGCCATTGCCCTGATCTTTTTTCTGGCCTTTCCCTTGCGTCGCGCCCGGCACCGTTGGTTCATGTTGGCCGCCGCCATCGGCTCCGCCGTGGCGATCAACACCATCAGGATCGCCCTGCTGGCTTTGATCGTCTCGGTCGAAGGCACAGCGACGAAAGGTGGTGGCTGGTGGTTCAACTTTTTCCATGAGGAGATGGGGTCGCTGATCTTCTCCGGCATCAATGTGTTTCTGTTCGGCGCTCTCTACCTCTGGGTGATCGAGCGCGAGCTCGGCCCCCCTGCCTCACCCGCCCCATGACGGCCTCCCCTTCCTCTCCTGATTGGCTGCAGCGCTGGTTGGCCGTGTTGGTCGCGGTTACGATCCTGGCCCTGCTGCAGCTCCATCTCTGGCCGAAGCGACCCGAGGCCTCGAGACCTGATTGGCGCCCCCTCCCGGGGACGATGCTGCCCCCATTCCCCGGCAGCAGTTCGCCCGATTTCAGTCTCAGCCCCACCGTGCGCCGCCAACTCCCTCAGGCCATGGAACTGCGGCTCACCACCTTGGTCAGTCGTCGCTCCGCCGATCTGCAGGTGGCCTCCCTCACCCGTGAGACGCCCTTTCTCAGCCTCAAGCAGCGCCATTTGGTTGGCGATCAGGTGGCGGTTGGCCTGCTGGCTCAACGTTCAGCCCTGCAGACCTGCGTGATCGGCTCGGGCCATGCCGTCACGGCCCAGGGCTTGCACGACCTCAAGCCCCATAACCCCGCCAATGCCTCGCTTTTGTTGCGCCGCTGGCTTGGCATGAGCCCCCAACCTGAGAGCACTTGTCTGTTGGTGACCCTCGTGCAGGCGGGCAAGCTGCCCCAAGGCACCGCT
>CAIKWV010000318.1 GCA_903831165.1 uncultured cyanobacterium | reverse complement strand
TGGCTGCTGGCTGAGCTGGCGATCGTCGCTTGCGACATCGCCGAGCTGGTGGGCAGTGCCATCGCCCTGCACCTGCTGCTGGGGCTGCCGCTGCCCTGGGGCGTCGCCCTGACGGCCCTCGACACCCTGCTCTTGCTGCTGTTGCAGCAGTGGGGCGTCCGCCGGCTGGAGGCGGTAGTGATCGCCATGGTGGCTTTGATCGGTGCCTGCTTCGCGGTGGAGCTTCTGCTGCTGCAACCGCCCTGGGAGCAGGTGGCCCAGGGATTCATCCCCCAGCTCAATGGTTTCAGCGACGGCAGCCGGCTGTTCCTGGCGGCCGGGATTCTTGGCGCCACAGTGATGCCCCATAACCTCTACCTCCACTCCGCCCTCGTCAAGTCACGCCGTTGGGAAGGGGAGCACCGGGCCCGCCATCAGGCCCTGTGGTTCAGCACCTTGGACACCCTCGTGGCCCTGACCCTGGCCTTCCTGGTCAATGCGGCGATTCTGGTGCTGGCTGGGGGCAGTTTTCATCAGCGGGGCGGAGAGCCCGTCGCTGATCTGAGTCAGGCCTATCACCTGCTGACGCCGATCCTCGGTACGTCGCTGGCCAGCCTGCTGTTCGGCGTCGCCCTGCTGGCCGCCGGCCAGAGCTCGACACTCACAGCCACCCTGGCGGGCCAGGTGGTGATGGAGGGCTTTCTGCAGATCCGGCTGCCCCCCTGGCAGCGGCGGCTGCTGACCCGCTCCCTGGCCCTGATCCCGGCCATGATCACCGTGATCCTGCTGGGGGATCGGGGAATCAATCAGTTGCTGGTGCTCAGTCAGGTGTTGCTGAGCCTGCAGCTGCCGTTTGCCGCCATCCCCCTGGTCTGGCTGTGCGGGCGCCCGGCGCTGATGGGGGATCTGGTGGCGCCCGCCTGGCTGCAGGCGCTCGGCTGGAGCAGCGCCGCTGTGATCGTGGTGATCAACGGCGGCCTGTTGATCTCGACCGGAACGGCCTGGTGGCACGGCTAACCCGAGCACTGCACTCAGCAAGCGCGGCTGCGTTGATCTCTGAGCCGATGGATCCGGGTGATCAATGCGGGTATGCATCAAAAAGCCCCCTCGATTGAGGGGGCCTGAGGACTGGATCAGATCGCATCCTGCAGCGATGGTCCCTGAGATCCGGGGGATGCTGCAGGCGAACCGGATCAGGTCAGCGCTCAGCCGATCGCCGGGGCGCTGAGGGCCACGGGAGAGGAGCCGACGCTGGCCAGATCAAGCGGGAAGTTATGAGCGTTGCGCTCGTGCATCACTTCCATGCCCAGGTTGGCGCGATTGATCAGATCGGCCCAGGTGGGCAGCACCCGGCCCTGGGCATCGAGAATCGACTGATTGAAATTGAAGCCGTTGAGGTTGAAGGCCATGGTGCTGATGCCCATGGAGGTGAACCAGATGCCCACCACCGGCCAGGCCGCCAGGAAAAAGTGGAGGCTGCGGCTGTAGTTGAAGGAGGCGTATTGGAAGATCAGGCGACCGAAATAACCGTGGGCAGCCACGAGGTTGTAGGTCTCTTCTTCCTGGCCGAACTTGTAGCCGTAGTTCTGGGACTCGGTTTCGGTGGTTTCACGCACCAGGGAACTGGTGACCAGGGAACCGTGCATGGCGGAGAACAGGCTGCCGCCGAAAACACCCGCCACCCCCAGCATGTGGAAGGGG
>CAIKWV010000317.1 GCA_903831165.1 uncultured cyanobacterium | reverse complement strand
GATCACCCAGTCACCGGGGATGCAACCCACCGCATCGACGGCCACCTTCTGGGTGCTGCCGTCGAGGACCACTTGCAGATGCTTGTGCTCGAAATCGGGAATGCGGTTGGTGGAGACCAGGGGTTTGACCACCTTGCAGATCAGCATGTCAGTGTCCTCCTGGGGTAGCGAAGCTGATGGTGGAACCCACGGCCTCGGCCGGCACATGCCGATCTTGATCGCGGATCGTGAGCAACGTGTGCAGCAGGCCCTGCGCCACAAGTTCGGGATAGCGGGTCTCGATCGCCGCCTGAATGCGCTGGGCATGGCGCACCGCCCGCTCCCGGGCGCCCGGCACCTGGCCGTGGTAATCGAAGCGAGCCACCACCGGCACTGGCAGGCCGCGGGAGACGTTGAGTCCGCTGAAGATCTTGATACCGACGTCGAGATCCGGAGCACCTTCTTCGACGGTGTCCATATAGGCGAAATAGGTGAGATTGCGCAGATGAATCTCCTTGAAGCCGATGCCGACCCCGATGAACCGTTCCGCGTGGCTGCCGTCGCTGTAGTGACCGTCGTGATAGGTCCGCACGTAGTCGATCTGGGAGATGTTGTGCTCCAGTAGCCGGGCGATCAGGCGCACCATGCCTGGATCGGGCGTGCTGGCGGCGGCCTGTTCCACCAGGCTGATGATGCGGCTGCGGCCTTCGGCAGCAGGGAGCGCTGCCGTGGCGGCGTAGACGTCGCGGGCATCGAGCCAGCGCTCGAGATTGGTGCTGCCATCGAGCCCCGGCACATGCACCCGGATGGCGTCCGTGTCGGTGTCGAGGCCGACCAGCAGCAGGTCCACCGAGGCGCCACAGCAGAAACTGTTCTCCACGGCGGTCTGGAAGTCCCGCAGCCGGCTCAGACCGCAGGCGGCGGCCAGGGTGTCATCGCTGCCGTGGGCGGCGCAGCCCTCGTGGCTCGGATCCAGCGAACTGAAGTGGTACAGCACCACCTTCAGGTAGCGGGTGTCGGCATGGGCCGGGTTGGGCAGGCCTTCCCGATAGCGACGATGTTCGGTCTTGACCCAGCGGTTGACCGTGTTCTCGACGTCGAACAGGGCGCCGGCATGGGGGCGGCGGCGGACGGAACTGAATGGCAGCCGCAGGGCGTAGGCGATGGCATGGGCCAGGCGGCCATCGGCGCAGGGGGTGACATCCAGCAGATGGAAGCCGCACTCCAGCAGGAAGGCATCAAAAGCCTCGGCCGCCGGGCTGCCCGGCTTGCCGCCGAGAGGATCATCCTGGAAGAAGTTGGCGCTGGTCTGCTCGTAGGTCTCGAACACACACCAGGCGAACAGGGTGCGCATGTCCAGCTGACTGACCCAGGCCCGCTCCAGGATCGGCAGGGGCAGGGTGTAGCCCAGGCTGGCGAGGGCCAGCTGCTGGGCCCGCTCGACGAAATGATCCTCGTGCTGCAGAGCAGAAAGCTGCTTCAGCAGCGGCACAATGCGATCGAAGGCTTGTTTGACATCCAGGTCGTAGGAGCGCAGCGCCGCATTCGTGGTGCGATCACTGAGCGGATGCTCGACGCCGGCGCGGCCCGAGCGCATGCGGGCAGCGCTTCCGGTGGATCCACCGAAGCGCCTGCTCTGGCGTTGGTTGCTGCCGGCCGCAAGCGAGTTGCTGGACGCGCTGGCGACGGAGGCTGTGGGCCCGGCGCCGGTACTTGGCGGAGGGGGGATTGACTGGCTGCGAACGATGTTGGCGATAGGACTGCTGCTCAGCACCGCCGGACGCCTTGCTCCGGTGGGCCTGCTGGGCTGGGGTTGTTCGCTCAGTTTGAGGGCACGATTGCGGCGGGCTGCCGTACCCCTGGCCACGGGCACGGTGCTCTCCGCTTGGGAGCCGGCCGTCGCGGAGTTGGACTCCAGCTCAGGGTTCGGCTGTCCCGGGCGACGGCGCAGGGCCGTGCCCGAGAGGAGGCGTTCGCGTGAATCCGGGCGTCGGGGCATCGCTGGGTCAGCCTCTGGCGCCGCCGGACACCGTGATCAGCGAACCGGCCAGGGTGTTGCCACTGCCTCCGGTGATGCGGCTGACCGGGGCTGGTACGGCCTCATTGCGCTTGGGCTCGGAGGCGGGCATGGACCGCCGGCTGCCATGGCGGCTTGGGTTGCGGTTACGGGCGGAAACGCCCTCCGTGCCCGTGACCCGCTCACCCCGATCCCAGTCGTCGCCGGTGATCTTGAGACCTGCGGAGATGCCTTCGCCGGTGACGCGAGACAGGGGCCGGGCGTCTTCATCGACGCTGACCGGGGCCGGGGCGATTGGTTGAATCGGACCACGGCTCAGTTGGCGGCTGCCGCGATTGCCGCGATCAAAGCGAAATTGCTCGGTACCGGTGATCTTGTCGTCGGCCATGGCAAAGGGCCCGGTGACGCGGCTGCTCTGTTCGTAGTTGGAACCGGTGACGCCGCCCTGGCGCTCGCGGCTGCTGTGGGCAGCTCGGGCCGGCGATTGCACGCTGAACTGTTCCCAGGGCTGACCGCCGAGCGGACGGGGAAAGTCGGCATCCGTGGGGCTGGCCGCACCGCAGGCCGCTGCCAGTTGGTCCGGGCCCACATAGGGGGTGCCGGTGACGTCTTCGCAAGCGCCCTTGCCAGCACCGGTCATGACGCCACCGATGCCCGGCTGGATGCCGCTCATCACCGTGCCCATGCGCACTGGGGTGCGTTGGCGCACGGCCTTGACCTGGTCGCTGCTGCACCAGTTGCCCGCCTCTTCCATGCCGGCGTAGGGGGTGCCGGTGACGATCTTGCAGGTGCCGGGCTCATCGCCGGTGACTTTTTCCGAGCGCCCGGTACGGGTGCCGCTCACGACCTGATGGCGATTGGTGACGCTGAATCCCACCTTGGCGGCTTCCGGCGCCGGGCGACCGCCGCAGAAGCGGTCGTACTGCTGGCTGCCGATGTACTCGTCACCGGTGATGATCTTGCAGGAGCCGGGTTCATCGCCGGTCACCTGATCGCTGCGGCCCACGTGGGTGCCGGTGATGCCGGTGCCCCGCAGGGTCTGGAGGCTGGACACCTTGGTGGGGGCCCGGCCGAAATCCTGGTTGGAGGTGCTGAAGTATTGATTGCCGGTGAGCTGGCGGCCGGAACCGGGTTCATCGCCGGTCACCTTTTCGGAGCGGCCGACCTGTACGCCGGAGACGGTATGACCCGCCTGGGTCTGGGACAGGCCCACCTTGCGGGGGGAAGGGGCGGCACTGGTGCTGCCGCTGCCGCAGAAGATGTTGCTCTGGTTGGCCGAAATGTATTCGGTGCCGGTGATCGATTTGCAGGTGCCCGGCTCATCGCCGGTGACCTTCTCGGAGCGGCCGACTTCGTTACCGGTGACGCGGTTGCCGTGGCTGGTGGCGCTGACGCGCACCTTGGCGGGCTGGCGGCTGGCGACCTGACCCTGGCAGAAGGTCTGGAACACCTCGGCGCCGAGGTACTCGGTGCCGGTGATCGTGCGGCAGGTGGCCGCCTCGTTGCCGGTGGTCTTGGGCGAGCGGTTGGCCTGGGTGCCGGTCACGATCTGGCCGGAAAGGGTTTCGCTGACGCCGACTTTGAGACTGGCTTCGGCCAGGGCAGCTTGCTTGGAGCCATTGCGATTGGGGCCGCTGGGGCGGGTGCCACCACTGCGGGAGCTGCCGGCGGAGCCGACCTTGCACTTGAGTTCGCGAACCTTCTGGGCCAGTTCCCGGCTGTTCATGTCGGGGTTGCCCTGACGGGCGACGGTGGCGGCGGCGCTGTTGGTGGAGGTATTGGCCGATTTACCGCGCTTGGAGAGGGCCTCGCGGCGGGCGAGCACCAGGGCGCGGCTGGGGTTGTGTTGGGCGGTGCGCTTGGGGGTCGAGGAACGACCGCCGTTGCGGTTGGCCAGGGAGGCGCTCAGGTCCGGACCGCGGGAGGAGCTGGTCCTGTTCGGGGCGCTGAGGGTGGCCAGGGGCGTCTTGTCCTGGCAATTGCACTTGTGCTCCTTGGCCGGAGCGGCGCTGGCACTGGCTGCAGCGGCTGCGGCCGTAGCTTTCTTTTCTTCGTTGCGGGTGCGATCGCGGGAGGTGTCGGCGCGCTTACCGCGGCGGGACAGGGCTTCGCGGCGGGCCAGCACCAGTTCCCGGCTGGGATTGGAGATCGGCCGCGGCGTCGAACGGCTGGGGCTGGGTGAGGCTGCCGGCCGGGAAGGCGCGCTGGAGCCGACCGCCCGCGAGGCCCGGGCCGAACGGCTGAGAGTCGCAGCGCTGCTGGCAGCTGGACTGCTCACGGCCGCGGGGGCAGCCACGGGTGTGTTGGTGCGGGTTGGCCGTGCGTCCTCGGCCGTGCGCACCCGGTTGGGGCCGGAGGTATAGCGGCCAGCGGATTTCTTGCCGCCACTGGTGAGGGCCTTGCGGCGTTCCAGAGCTGCTTCACGACTCGATGGGCTGGCCATATCCGTCCGATGAATGAATGTGATGAAGGCAGAGGTCTGTGCAAAAAATCCCTCCGAACTCTCAGGCTCGGTGATTCAGCACAACCGGTGCCCATCGGCAGGGAACACGAAGGTCCACCACCATGGGGGTTGAAGTGGAAGAACCCGGGGTGATGCGGGTTCTTCCATGGTTCAGGACGCTGAAATTCAGCGACCTTCGAAGACCACGAAGCAGGAACCCTGGCTCTGGGTATAGGCGTCGTAGCCAACCAGACGCACGTGGTGGTCGGGATAGGCGCGGTGGCAAGCCTCAAGCTCGCTGACAATCACGCCCAGGTCCTTCTCACCGAAGAACGGCAGCTTCCAGTACGACCAGTAGGTCGACATGGAGCGGCTGGGGTGAACGTGCTCGACCAGGGGGCTCCAGCCCTGGGCAATGATGTAAGCGATCTGGTCATAGATCTCGTCCTGGGTGAACGGCGGCAGGAAGCCGAACGTCTCCAGGGTGGCGACTGTTTGGTAGTCACCCACGGTGCTCTTGAAGGGCATGGGGATCCTTGTGGTGAAGGGATTGGTG
>CAIKWV010000316.1 GCA_903831165.1 uncultured cyanobacterium | reverse complement strand
CCGACGACGACCGTGCCCGCCTCGATGCCGGAGGTGTTGGCCGTGGTGGCTGTGGCTGCTGCCACACCATTGATGGTGGTGGCGGCCGCCTTCACATCGGCGAAGCCCAGGCCGGTGATCGTGGCGTCGTTGCCGACGGTGATCAGGTTGCTGGGGTCCGTGGGGGCCTGTTTGTCGTCCTGTTGGTGATGAATACCGATCGCATTGCCCAGGATCGACGTCGCCGTGGCGTCGCCGGTGGCGGTGGTCGATGTCGATGAAACCTGAATCTTGTCGGAACTGGTGCCGGCGGTGGCACTGATTGTGGCGCCATCACCGAAGCTGATATTGCTTAAAGCACCTGCCGCGCCAACAGTCGAGACATTGATACCGACCGCGTTGTTGATTGTGGCGGCGGACGTGGCGTCAGCACCGCTGGCCGCAGTAGTGCCGCCGACGGTTGTTGCGGCAGCAATCGCGTTGGCGTCAACGTTGGCGATCAGGCTGCCGGAGCTGCCGGCCTGCACACCGACGTCGTCAAGACCGTAGGTCTGATTGATCAGCGACTGGGCATCCGAGCCGCCAGCCACGTTGGTGGCAATGGCGGTGGCCGTGTTGTCAGCCGTGACGACGATGGTGGCTGCGGCACCGATCAGCAGATCGTTGCTGGCCGAGCCGCCGCTGGACGAAGAATCGATGATGCCGCCGGTGTTGCCGCTAAAGCTGGCGGTGGCAGTGGCAGTGGGGACAGCAGGCGATGCTCCTGCCGCATTGACCGTCGTCGCCGTGCCGGTGACCACACCGGTTTCGTTGACGGTGAGACCGGCGTTGCCGCCCACGATCAGGGTGGAGTCGAGGACGCCGACGTCCTGGGTTGAGACCGCGTCGCCGCTGGCGATGCCGTCCACCGTGGTGCTGTTGGCGCTCGCTGTGGAGCTGGCCATCACCGTGTCGCTCAGGTTCTGAGCGACGACAACGACGCTGCTGTTGATGGCTGTTGCGGAATCAGTGGCAGCCATCGAGACGGGTAGGGGAGGTAGCCGCGAGGGCCTGGGCCGACGTACCGCTTCCCTAGATCGGGCCAGTATGACCGTTCAGCAGTTTTTAAGGCTCAGAACCGCACGCTGTCACCGAGGCGACTATGCGTTAAGTGACAGAAGCTCATTGAGGGCAATGCGCATACACAAAGAACTGCTTTGGCGACTTACCGCTTAGCTGCTTTAGCGCATCGGTGTACTCCGTCGAATCGGTGCGCCAATCAGGCGGGCTTCCATCAAGGTGGTTGCCTACGCCATCGCGTCATGTCCTGGGACCACGGCTACTTCAGCGCTTCCTCCTACACCTGCGGTGTCTACCGGGAGCTGGCGCCGGCCTGGCTGGATCTGTCGGGCCTGATCAAAGGCCATCAGCCACCCCGCAGCCATGAAGGGGAAGCCTTCCGGTACCTGGAGCTAGGCAGTGGCATGGGTCTGGGCCTCTGCCTGCTGGCCGCCGCCTATCCCGAAGGCCAGTTCACCGGCATCGACTTCCAGCCCGATCACATCGTCCACAGCCGCCGGCTGGCCCAACAGCTCGGCCTGAGCAACATCAGCTTTCAGGAGGCCGACTTCCTCAGCCTGGCCGCCGATCCCGGAGAACTGACGGCAGCCCACCAGTACGTCGTCGCCCATGGCATCGCCACCTGGATCACCGAGCCGATCCAGCGGGCGATGTTGCAGCTGGCCTCGGCGATGTTGCAGCCGGGCGGCCTTTTTTACTGCTCTTACAACACCTTTCCCGGCTGGCTGGCCGCCACCAGCTTCCAGCACCTGGCCGAGCTGAGCCGCCGCCGTCAGGGCGAAGCCAACCCCGCCCAGGCCTTTCAGCTGGCAGCCGCCAGCCTCACCAGCCTGCTCGGCAGCGAAGAGAATCCCTCGGCCCTGGCCCTGGCCCAACCGGCCCTGCGCCGCCGGCTGGCCCAGATCCCCGATCAGAACGCCGCCTATCTGTTGCAGGAATACGCCAACGCCGGCTGGCAACCGCTCTACGTGGCCGAACTGCACCAACGCTGCGCCGCCCAGAAGCTGCGCTTCCTGGCCAGCGCCACCCTGCCGGAGAACTTTCTCGATCTGCTGCCGGGCAACGTGCGCCCGGCCGTGCTGGCCGAAACCGATCCCGGCCTGCGCCAAAGCCTTCAGGATTTAGCGGTCAACCAGTCCTTCCGCCGTGACCTGTTCGTGCGTGGCGTCGCCTCCAGCACCGACAGCCAACTGCGCCAGCGGCTCGGCAGCATCCAGCTGCGGCTGCTGGAGGCTCCTGCGCTTGAGACCTACCGCTTTGAGACCAGCTTCGGCCAGGTCAGCGGCGTGCCGGAGCGCTACCGCCAGGTGGAAACCTGCCTGGCGGGCGGGCCGCGCAGCTTCGCCCAGGTGCTGGAGGACACGGAGCTGCCGCTGGCGGAACTGGCGAAGATCCTGGCCCTGCTGCTGCACGCCGGTCGCCTCGGCATCGATCGCTGCAGCAGCGCCGATTTCGACCGGGCTCGCCATGTCAATGAGCAGTTGCTGGAGTTGATCCGCAGCGGCCGGCCCTACGCCCATCTGGTCGCCCCCGCCAGCGCCGGCAGCGTCCCGTTCTCGCTGGTGGAGGCCCTGCTGCTCGACGGTCAGCGCCGCCATCTGGCTGGAGGCGATCTGGAGCAGCACCTGCAGGACGAACTCAAGGCCATGGGCCGCAGCCTCAAGGGCGATGCGGCTCCTGTGGTGAGCGCCTTCCTCGAGCGGCAGCCGCGGCTGCAGGCCCTCGGGGTCCTGCCCTGACTGCGACAAGATGGGCATCAGCGCTGACGGCCTTGCCATGGGCGTGCCGTCACGAGCGCGGCTTGCGTTGCTCACCGGCCCCCGCCCTTTCCTGGCCCCAGCCCCATGGCCGCCTCCACCGCCCTCCTGTTCACCGTGATCGGCCTGGCGGCCCTGTGGTTGCTCATCAGCGTCGGGCTCGATCTCGCTCTGGCGCTGATTGACAGGGCCACCCAGTCCTGCCGTGACGAGCTGGCCGTGGAGCGGATCCAGCGCCAGGCGCAGGCGCACCAGCACAACCTTCAGGCCGCACGCCAGAAACGCCAGGGCTGGTCCCTGACCGATCTCGATGGCCAGCGGCGCTGGCTGGAGCGCTCCCAGCTCGATGGCTTCACCCGCCTGTGCAGGCAGGAGCTGGGGCTCAGCCAGGCCTGCAGCCTGGGCGAGCTGCGAAGGCACTGGCGCCGCAGCAGCCTGCGCTGGCATCCCGACCACGGCGGCGATCCCGCCAACTGGCTGCGCAAGCAGCGGGCCTACGAGGCCCTGCGCCAGTTGACTCGTGACCCAGCGACCGGCGGGTTGACCCGCCCCATGCCGCCTGTCCTGCAGCGCTCAATCGGGCGTAGCCGCCTGGGTTTCGGTTGGCGATTGCTGCGTCGTCGCCGCCGCTCCTAGAATTGGAGTCCGTAAAGTTCAGCCCTCAGCTGACGCTTGCTTTTGGCTGCTGATCAACTGCTCGAGGGCACAGCCGAACATTACAAGCGCTTTTTGAGCGACTTCAATCACGCCAGTTTAATCAATATTTCCGAGGACTTTAACTTCCAGATCAGGTCGATCGAAACCCCCTCGTTGCTGCTGCGTGAGGTCAGCACCCACGGCCAGGCCGTCAATCGCAAACAATACGGCGATGCCTTCTTCGGCTTGATGCTCAGCCACGGGCCCGGCCAATTCAGCACCGGCTCGGCGTTGCCGCCCCCGGGGGCAAGTCCCCAACAGCCAAGCCTGCACTGGCATTGGCCCAACGAACTGGGGGTCTCCCAGCATCTGGATTCCCAGGTCACCTACCTGCGGATTGAGAGTGCAGGCCTGCTGCGACAACTGGCCCTCCAGCAGATCGGGGTCAATCAGCTGCGCAGCCTCCAGGGGTCGGCTGCGTCCGGCGGCATGATCCAGCTGATCAGCTCGCTTCGCCATCGCCTGATCTCCAGCCGCGCAGCCAAAGGCCGGCAACAGATCCTCGACGATTTCCTAGCTGGACTGGGGCTGGAATTGCGGTCGCTGTTGCTGCAGCCCGGGCAGGCCCAATCATCCACGGCCAGCCATGTCGCAGCAGCGATTGGCTGGTTGGACGACCATCTCGCAGAAAGCATCACCCTGCCCCGGCTGGCCGCTGAACTGGGGCTGACGCCCCGCGCCGTTCAGGCCTGTTTTCGCAATCGCCTGGGCGTTTCGCCGATGCGCTGGCTCAAACTGGCCCGCTTCAGCCAGTTACGCCGGCATCTGCACGATCCCGACCATCGACATCGCTCAAGCCAGCAGCTCAATAACCTGGTCGGACTCAGCAGCAACAGCCTCAACCGCCAGATCTATCGCGAGATCTACGGGCTGACCATGGCCGAAGATCAACAGCAGGCGCAGCTCCAGAATTACACCGGAGTCAACCTGTCAAGCGATGATCAGTCCTTTCATTTCCACTCCCTCGAGGCCGCCATCGCCGCCCTCCAAGCCTTGCAGCAACCCCGGACGGACCAGGAGGAACCAGCCCTTGTTTCGATCACCGTGACCCTCACCACGGCTCCAGGCCCTGGGGTGACCTTGTCTCAGCCCTGACAGCAGCGTCCAGATGGTCGGCTGTTCAGTTCAGCTTCAGCTCGGTACGGATCAATCGCGTCAACAGCGCCGAGATGGTGATGTCCT
>CAIKWV010000315.1 GCA_903831165.1 uncultured cyanobacterium | reverse complement strand
GGTGTAACGCCCCTTTGCACGGCTGCCGATAGGGTCAAGGCAGGTGGATGACGACATGACCGAGCTGAACGCTGCTGCAACCGAGGTCGAGCTCGAGATCCAGGACCTCTCCCATGACGGCCGGGGCATCGGCAGGCTCGATGGCCGGGTGGTGTTCGTTGATGGCGCCTTGCCCGGCGACCGTGTCACCGTCAGGCTTCTGCCCCAGAAGCGCCGTCAGCTGCACGCCGATCTGCGCCGCATCCTGGAGCCTTCGCCCGAGCGGCGCCGCCCTCCCTGCATCCTGGCGGACCATTGCGGTGGCTGCACCCTCCAACCCTTCAGCGACGCCGGCCAGCAGCAGTGGAAGCAGCGCTCCCTCGAGCAAGCACTGCAGCGCATCGCTGGCCTCAGTGCCGAGGTGCAGCCGCTGCTGGTATCCGATCGCCCCCTGGGCTATCGCAACCGGGCCGTCATCCCCCTGGAGCGCGGCGAGGATGGCCACCTCAAGGCCGGGTATTACCGCCGCGGCAGCCACCGGATCGTCAACATGAACCGCTGCCCGGTCCTCGATCCCCGCATTGACAACCTGATCGCACCGCTCAAACGGGACCTGGAGAGCAGTGACTGGCCCGTCGATCGCCATGGCGTCAGCGACGGTGGGCTCAAGCATCTGGCCCTGCGGGTCGGCCATCACACCGGCGAGGTGCTGATCACGCTGATCAGTAGCGATCAGGATCTAGAGGGTCTCGAAGCCATGGCCGCCGACTGGATGGAGCGCTGGCCGGACGTGGTCGGCGTGAGCCTCAATCTCCAACCGCGACCCACCAATCAACTGTTTGGGCCCCACACCTACACCGTGGCCGGTCGTGGCTGGCTGTCGGAATCCTTTGCCGGCCTGCGTTATCACATCGGCGCCGACACCTTCTTCCAGGTGCACACCACCCAGGCGGAGCGATTGGTTCCCCTGATGCTGCAGGGTCTCGGCCACGTCCCGGATCCCGATCCGGCTGCAGCCCCAGCCAGCGGTCCTGGACTGTTACTGGATGCCTTCTGTGGCATCGGCACCTTCTCCCTGCCCTTGGCGGCCGCCGGCTGGCGTGTGCATGGCATCGAGCAGCACGCCCCGGCCGTGGAGCTGGCCCGGCTCAATGCCGCCGCCAATGAGCTCACGGACCGGGCCAGTTTCGAAGCGGCCTCAGTGGCCACCGCCCTGCCGGCGCTGCTCGACTCCGCCGAGGCCCTGTTGCTCGATCCGCCCCGAAAAGGGTTGGAAGCTCCAGTGCTGGCGGCGATCCTGGCCTGTCCGCCGCGCCGGCTGCTCTATCTGAGCTGTGATCCGGCCACCCTCAGCCGCGACCTGGGACTGCTGTGCGCGGAGGCCTATCGGTTGGTGTCGGTGCAGCCGGTCGACTTCTTCCCCAACACCAGTCACATCGAGACTCTGGCCGTCCTGGAGCGAAAGGACTGAGACCCAGTCCATCCTTGGCCAGAGACGCCCTGGGCTGGGGGCCGAGACCGACGGCAACAGCTGACTTGATAACCCAGTTCCCCGCTTTGGGGCGTTCTGCATAAGGTCGGCAGTCATTCCTGACCAGCTCAGGGGAAGTCCCATGGCTGGGATGGATCCTGGATCAACGAAGCTTTCTGGGTCGTTGAGACCACAGGCGGAGTTCGATGGGCTGAGGTTGGTCAGAGCGGCGCCAGGCAAGCTCAGAACAACAGAGGCAGCCGTGACCAATGGCTGCCCTCAGGCCAGTCCTATCCCTGAGATCAGGACACTGGCCTGAGGGGCGCTCTGTTCAGGCTTGTACTAGCTGCGGAGTCGGGCGCTGAACTGCTTCTCGACCGCGTTGCGCACACTCTGGTGGGTCCGTTCCACCTCCTCGTCAGTGAGGGTGCGGCTGGGCTCGCGATAGCGCAGTCGGAAGGCCTGGCTGCAGCAGCCGGCCTCCACCTGGGCGCCCTCATAACGATCCACCAGCACCACCTGTTCCAGCAGAGGTTTGCCGGCCTTGCGGATCGCGCTGAGCAGGGCCGTGGTGGCCACCTCCCGGGGGACCACCAGGGCCAGATCCCGTTCGCTGGCCGGCACGGTGGCGAAGGGGGTGAACGCCGGCTGCCAGCGATTGCGGCGGGTGGCCGCCGCCAGCAGGGCTCCCAGCTCCAGCTGAAAGAGATAAGTGGCCTCGGGAAGATCGAGGGCTTCGGCCTGGCCGGGATGGAGCTGGCCGAACCAACCGCCCCCCCTGCCCTCGATCATCAGGGCACTGGAGCGGCCCGGATGCAGCAGTTCGCCACCGGTCTCCTGCTCCAGGGGACGGTCCTCCACCGGGATCCGCAGCGATTCCAGTGGTCCCTGCAGGACGCCGCGGGCCTCGTAGTAATCGAGGGGCCTGGGCTTGCCGCTACTGCTCCAGAGTTCCGAGCCACGCACGCCGCTGATCACCCCGACCAACAGGGTTTCCTGCCGGGCTTCACCCTGTCCGGGGTGAAACACCTGGCCGATTTCAAAGGCCCAGAAGCCCGGCTGGGAGGCCTGCAGATTGCGGCGGGCGGCCTGGAGCAGCTCGTCGTGCAGGTTGTCGCGCAGATGGCCGTAGTCCGCCAGTAACGGATTGGCCAGGGGCACGCGCCCGGGTGCGGCTGACACCAGGCTGAGCCCGCAGCTTTCCTGAAGCCCAGCCACACACAGGGCGCGGCGTAGGCGGCGCTCCACCTGTTGCTCCGCCGAGAGGCCCCCTGGCTCCAGTGGGTCGGGCAGGTGGGAGGCGAACTGGTCGTACCCCACCAGACGCGCCACCTCCTCGATCAGATCCACTTCCCGCCGCAGATCCATCGCCCGTTCCGGGGGGACCGTGACTTGCCAGCCGTCTTCGCCGGGCTCCAGCCGGCAGCCCAAGGCCTCCAGGGTGGCTTCGATCCGTTCATCCGCCAGATCCACCTCCTCGCCGTCCTCGATCACGGGTCCCAGCAGGTTGTGCAGGGCATCGCGCTCGAGAGTCAAGGCGTCCACCGGGGCGGGGCTGCGGCGATGCAGCCAGCGACCTTGCAGCTGAGCCCCGGCCAATTCCGTCAGCAGCTGCACGGCCCGATCTGCTGAAGACAGGGTCACCTCCAGCGGCAGGCCCTTTTCAAAGCGGGTACTGGCCTCTGTCCGCAGACCGACACTGCGGGCAGAGCGCCGCACTGCCTGGGGGGAAAAGACGGCAGCCTCGAGCCAGATACTGGTGGTGTTGGCGCTCACCGCCTCGGCCATGGCGCCCATCACTCCGGCCAGGGCGATTGGCTGATCGGCGTAGCTGACGACCAAAGCCTCCCCGTCGAGATCCCGTTGTTCAGCATCAAGGGTTGTGAGCTGTTCGCCATCGCGCCCCTGCCGCAAACCCAGCTGGGCAGGATCGGCGGCACCGCCGCTCAGGCGGGCCAGGGCCTCGGCATCGAAGGCATGCAGGGGCTGGCCGGTCTCCAGCATCACCAGATTGGTGATGTCGACCACGTTGTTGATCGGTCGCAGCCCCGAACGCTCCAGCCGCTGCCGCAGCCAGGCGGGTGAGGGGGCGACCTTGAGCTCCGTCAGGGCCGTGACACTGAACAGGCCGCCGGCCTCCATGGCACGCAGATCGTCGGCGCCGGCCAGCAGCGGCTGGGCCGGGACGGCTGCCGGGGCGGGCGCAAAGGTGGTGTGGCCGCCGCAGATGGCCGCCACTTCGCGGGCGATGCCCCGGATCGAGAGGCCGTCAGGGCGGTTGGCGGTGATCGCCAGCTCCAGCACCTGATCATCCAGGCCGAGGCACGGGCCCAGCGCTGTGCCCAGGGCGGGAACCGTGTCGAGCAGGTCATCGAGAATCAGGATGCCCTCGGAGCTCTCGGCCAGACCCAGCTCCTGAAGGGAACAGATCATGCCGCTGCTGGCCACACCCCGCAGTTCCGCCGGTTTGATCGTCAACCCCACGGCCGGCAGGGTGCTGCCCACCAGGGCCACCGGCACATGGATGCCGGCGCGCACATTCGCGGCCCCGCAGACGATCTGGAGCGGTTCGCCGGCGCCGACCGCGACCTGGCAGACGCTGAGTTTGTCGGCGTCGGGATGGGCTTCCCGGCTGAGGACATGGCCGACGACGACGCCGGCGGCCCGAGCGGCGAGATCCTCGATCGACTCCACCTCAAAACCGGCGATCGAGAGCCGTTCGGCCAGGTGCTGCGGCTCCAGCTGCTCCGGCTCCACCTGCACGAGCTCCCTGAGCCACTGAAGCGAGACCCTCATCCGACCGCCAAGACTGGCCCGTGATCCTAGGCAGCAGCTCAACGGCGCCTGTGTTGAGCAGCGGAGTGCCCTGTGCGGCGATGGCCTGAGGGGGGAACGGCCAGACGCTAAGGTGCACGATCAACCTCGTTTCGCGCACGCGGCGCAACGTCCTTCCATGGCCAAAAACAAGGGCGTCCGGCTCGTTGTCACTCTTGAGTGCACCGAATGCCGGTCCAACCCCGCCAAGCGTTCTCCTGGTGTGTCCCGTTACACCACCCAGAAGAATCGCCGCAACACCACCGAACGGCTGGAACTGAAGAAGTTCTGCCCCCATTGCAACAGCGCCACGGTTCACAAGGAGATCAAGTGACCTCGAGGGCTTCTGGCCCGGTTCACTGAAAGATCTTCTCCAGGCAGCAATGTCCGGACTGAATCGCGTTTTGCAATCGGTACATCGTCCGCACCAGCTGCCGGTCCGGACAGCAGTGACCATCAGATGCCATCTGCCTCCCAAGCTTTCGCTGGCTGCACAGATGGACTGACTCTTCCTTCATCGTTCCACCGTTTCCCTAGCCCGCATGTCCAGTTCCTTTTTCAAGAAGCGTCTGTCGCCGATCAAGCCCGGCGACCCGATCGACTACAAGGACGTTGATCTGCTTAAGAAGTTCATCACCGAACGCGGCAAAATCCTGCCCCGTCGCCTCACGGGCCTGACGGCCAAGCAGCAGCGGGACCTCACCAACGCCGTCAAGCGTGCGCGCATCGTGGCTCTGCTGCCCTTCGTGAATCCCGAAGGCTGAGTTGCCCCAGTCCAGCCCCCGGCAGGCCATGCCAGCGGCTCCCCAGTCGGGGGACCTGGTCGGCTTGGTCGAAGATCGTGGCCCCCAGTTGGCCATTGTCCAGGACATCCGAGGAACCCGTGCGACCCTGCGGGTTGGCTCCACGGCGCGGCCTCTGGCCCTGCCGCTGCGCCAGCTTGATCTGATTGCCGCCGGTGATCGCTTTGCTCCCCCTGCTTCCGGGCCCGCCCAGGGCCCATGGGGGTTGCAGGAATCCCTTCTCTCCGGCGCCCTGCCACCAGAGCGGGAGCTGGGAGCCGCCTGGCTGCTGCTGGCCGATTCCTCTGCACCCGACGCCAAAGCTTTGGCCATCAGCCTCGAAGAGCTGGCTGATCTGGTCGGTTCCGCCGCCGATCCGGCCTTGCGGGCGGCGCTGTGGCTGTGGCTTCAGGGTGATCAGACCCTGTTCCGCTGGCGCCAGGGCCAGGT
>CAIKWV010000314.1 GCA_903831165.1 uncultured cyanobacterium | reverse complement strand
CATCGCTGGCGACCCCGGCGTCATCGCCAACAACTACATCGACTACGCCATCAACGCTCTCGTCTGAGCCTTGATCGCTACTTCGATCTTCACGGGCCCCGCAAGGGGCCCTTTTTTGTTGGGTGTCCCAGAGATCCGACTCGCCCGACAACGACAAGCTTGGGCAGCCGAACTGCCCCCGATGAACCGATCCATCCGTCCAGCTGGCGACGATCGGACCCCCTACTCCTGCGGCCACCTGCCCCGGGCCATCCGTCCGACTCACACGGCAGCGCACCTCTCCATGCCGACGCCGGCTGCGCGGCCGCAGGGGATCGTCGATCGAAAGCCGGGGTACAAATTGCCAGCCGACGTGCGGCGAAGACAGCTGCATGTCCAACGAGCTTCGAGCCTGCGGCGGCCGTTGCAACTCCCCATGCCGACGAAGGCATGAAGAAGGCCCAACGACTGCTTGCCCGGAGAACTCGGCAGCGCCGGCACGAGGCGGGAATGAGAACGGCTTTGCGTGCTGTAACGATCACCAAAGTCGCGATGTCGTCAACACGACAATCCCCATAGGATCACACGAATGCTCCGGCGCCGATGCACGGCCCGCTTGCAGTCTTCTCCCTCCCGGCCCGCCTTTCATGACACTAGTCAATGCGCCCTATCTGGGCATCGAACGGTATGCGAACGACCGTAACAAGGAAAACTGGACCAACGCCTCCGACCAGGACAAGACCACCATCATTCGCGCCGTGTACCAACAGGTTCTTGGCCATCAGTATGTGATGTCGAGTGAGCGCCTCGATGGCGTCGAGTCCCTGTTCCGCAACGGCTATCTGAGTGTGCGCGAACTGGTGCGCATGGTGGCCAAGAGCAGCCTCTATCGCTCGCGGTTCTTCGAGAATTGCAACCCCTATCACTTCATCGAGCTCAACTTCAAGCACCTGCTCGGTCGCGCTCCCCAGAACAAGGCGGAGATGCTGCACCACTTCACAATCCTGCAGGATCATGGCTACGACGCCGAGATCGATTCCTACATCGACAGCGCCGAGTACCAGGATCGCTTCGGTGAAGAGGTCGTTCCTTATCTGCACGGCTGGGATTACTCCTCTGGTCAGCAGGGACGCCAGTTCTCCTGGCTGATGCAGCTGGCCCGCGGCGCCGCCGCCTCGGTCAAAGGGGATTCCAGCGGCAACCAGTTCCGCCTCGGCAAGGCCCTGCATCAGGACCGCGCCGTGCCGGTGACCAGCCCCAACAGTGGCAGCTCCGGGGCCCAGCCCGCCAACATCGCCCACACCAGCATCACCCAGATGGCCCAGGGCATCGGCCAGAAGGCGCGGGTGTATCGCGTTGAAGTCAGCGGTCTGAACAACTACCGCCTGCACAAGCGCAGCAACACCGTGCGCTTTGTCACCTTCGACAAAATGCTGGAAACCCAGCAGACAATCCACCGCCAGGGCGGCCGGGTGGTGAGCGTTTCTCCGGTGAACTGATACAGCCGGGCCATCAGCCCAGCCTCACATCTTTGACCCGGTCGCCTTCAACGACCGGGTCTTTTTGTTGGGGCTGAGGTATGGCGCTGCCGTGCCGAACGGTCCGCAGCAGTAACGCAACCCATGATCAGCGGCCAGCCGAGCAAGGCAAACGCTGTCAGACACAGAAGGGGATAAGGGATCAACGCCACCACACGCGCCAAGGCGCGAACCCAGGCGGCATGGCCACAGCTGCTCACGAAGTCGTCGCCCAACATCGCTGCAGAGCCGCCGATTGACAAGCGAGCGCCAGCCGGCTCAGTACGACACAGAACGCTGCGGCTCAGCCTGTCTCACCAACAGCAGCTTGCAGCAACTGGTATCAGCTGAGCTGATGACAGCCAAGGCTGACGAGGCAAGGAAGCAAGCGCCAGTCCCCTGAACCACCATCCCCTTTGCGATGGCAGCCGACAACGGGGCTCCGGGCATCAACATCAAGGCTGCAGCACGAAGTCCCGCATGCTGGTCAATCCCTTCCTCACAGCGACACAGAACGTTGAGCCATGGCTCAGCGGAGCGGGAATTGGGGAGAGGCGCAACAGGACCGCACGCTTTTCTGGGGGGCAGGTTGCTCATCAATTCGTGGATCAAGACCGGAAACGAGTGATTGGGGCCTCGATTTGTATCAACGCGAAACACACCTCCAGCTTCAGCAATGACCCTTTGTAAAGTTCCCGAATCGCGCCAAGGTTCTGCCTAAGAATGACGGGGTGCTCAGCACAGAGGACATCGGAACCCGGCGCAAGCCTGCCACTCCGTTGCCTCACCCCCTTACCCACCCTCCCGACTCCGGTCGAGAACAGGAGCTAACTCAATGTTCGACGCCTTCACCAAGGTCGTTGCGCAGGCTGATGCCCGCGGCGAATTCATCAATGCCGGTCAGATCGACGCCCTCTCGGCGATCGTCGGCGACAGCCTCAAGCGGATGGATACCGTCAACCGGATCACCT
>CAIKWV010000313.1 GCA_903831165.1 uncultured cyanobacterium | reverse complement strand
TCCCACCAGCCGGCGGGGCCTGCGGCATGGCTGTCGCCACTGAAGCCATGCAGCAGCAGGATGGCGTTGCTGGCCTGAGCGTCGAGCTCGCCCCAGCGCTCCCAGGCCAGGGTGATCGGGCCGAGGCTCTGGCCCGATTCCAGGATCAGGGGCTGCTCAGCGAAGAGCCGACTGAAGCGGCGCTGACCGGCGGGATCCCCAGGCCGCCAACCGCCAGGGCGGCAGATGGTCCGGCCAGAGGTCTGCGGCTCAGGGCAATCGGCGCTCATGCAACGGGACCGGGCGTTGGCGGATTGGCAAACGGATGAGCTTTCAGGCTGAGGCTTGCGGCTGCCGGAGCAGCACCAACCGCCAGAGGCTCGGCAGGGGGATCGACAGCGATATCGGACAGATGATGGAGCAACACCTCCCCCCGCTGCAGCAGCACCGCCTCGCCCACCTGCAACCGGGACCAGGATTCATCGGTGGTCAGCGGTTCGGTGCTGATGATCGAGACCACATCCTGGGGACCCGCCAGCTGGGCGAAATCGACACTGAGATCGTCGTCGGCGAGGGTGGCGGTGCGGAAGGGCGCCCGGCGGGTGAGCCGATGCAGCTTGGTGCCGGCGTAGGCGAACAGCCAGCGGCCATTGCTGATCAGGCAGTTGAAGATGCCCCGCCGGGCCAGGGCATCGGCGCCCTGCACCAGTTCGCCGAAGATCGCCTGATCGTCGTCTGGGGTGAGCCGCCCCGCCGCCCGGGCGCCCTCCAGTTGCTGCAGCAACCAGCAGAAGGAGGCCTCGCTATCGGTGCTGCCCTCGGGCCGGAACTCGGCTGACAGCTCGAAGCTGCCCTCCAGATCCCCGTTGTGGGCAAAGATCCACTCCTGCCCCTGCCAGCGCCGGTGGAAGGGATGGCAGTTCTCCAGGGCCACCACCCCCTTGGTGGCCTTGCGGATGTGGGCGATCGAGCAGTGAGCCTTGAGCTCCAGAGCCGCCACTTCCGCCGCGATCGGGGAGAAGGCCGCCGGGCCGTCCTCGCGATAGAGGCGCACGCCACAGCCATCGGGATCGAAGCTGGCCAGACCCCAGCCATCGGCGTGATCGCCGGTGGCTCCCCCCCGCCGGGTCAACCCGTGGAAGGAGAAGCGCATGTCGGTGGGGGTGTTGGCGCTGAGAGCCAGCAATTCACACATCGAATGGGGTCAGGCGGCGGATCAGGACCTCAGCCAAGGAGAGTTCAGCGGGTGGGCCTCAGCGGGTGGAGGCGAACAGCTGATCCCAGAGGGCGCCCTTGCCGAAGAACGTGCTGTTGATCTTCGCCCAGCCCCCGAAAGCTGAGGCGCCATAGAGCTTGGACACGGGCGCAAAGCGGTCCTTCACCTGGGCCCAGACGGCGGGATTGACGGGGCGGAAGCCCTCCTCGGCGAAGATCTTCTGGGCCTGGGGACCGCTGAGATAGGTGGCCAGGGCCTCGGCGGCCTTGCGGGTGCCGCGGCGATCGACATTGCGATCGACCACCACCACCGGACCTTCGATGCGGATGTTCGGCGAGGGCACCACAAACGGGCTTTCAAGCAGCCCCTCCCGCTTGGCCAGGATCGCCTCGTTCTCGTAGGTGAGCAGCACATCGCCGATGCCCCGCTTCAGGAACAGATCAGCGGCCTCGCGGGAATCCTTGGGCAGGTTGTCGACCTTGCGGTAGACGTTGCTGACGAACGTCTT
Organism: uncultured cyanobacterium; assembly: GCA_903831165.1. Taxonomy (GTDB): domain Bacteria; phylum Cyanobacteriota; class Cyanobacteriia; order PCC-6307; family Cyanobiaceae; genus Cyanobium. The sequence goes on along the minus strand of CAIKWV010000313.1, from coordinate 830 downwards.
GGCCTGGGCATCCGTGCCGCCGCTCTGGGTGACCGAACCCCAGAGCCCGAGGAAATTCCAGCGGGCGCCACCCGAGGTCTTGGGGTTGGCCGTAATCATCGCCAGACCGGGCTTGGCCAGATCGGACCAGGTTTTGATGGCCTGAGGATTGCCTTTGCGCGTTACGAACACCACCACCGACTCGGTGATGTTGCTCTGATAAGGCAGCTCTTGCTGCCAACCGGGCTGCACCAGCTGAGCCTCCTGCAGCTTCTCCACATCGCCGGCCATGGCGAGGGTGGCCACATCGGCTTCGATGCCATCGAGGATGGCGCGGGTCTGCACGCCGGAGGGGCCATAACTGGCGCGAACCGTCAGCGCCTGACCGGTCCTGGCCTTCCAGTCCGCCTCGAACAGCGGCAGGATCCGGTCGTAGGGAGCCTTGGTGACGGCGTAGCTGACCAGCAGCAGCTGCTGGTCAGCTACGGCCTTGGAGTCCGCCCCCTTGTTCGGGGAAGGGGCACAGCCCCCCAGCAGCCCCGAACCGAGCGCAACAGCCAACAACGCCCGGGGCAGGCGACGACCAGGGACCACGACAACGGCTTTAACCACGCAAAGTCGATTGACAACTAGTTTTTATTTTAGCCCCGAGAGGGTTCCTGAACTGCGGCGCACCCCGGACCGGAGGACGCCGCAGCCAGCCCCGTGGCAGCAACCTCAGCGGCTCTGGGAGAAGATCTGATCCCAGAGGCCACCCTTGTCGAAGAACTTCTTCGACACGGCTTTCCAGCCGCCCAGATCGACCACCTGGAAAGTCTTGACCTCGGGGAACTTGCCGGCCGCGTAGGCCT
>CAIKWV010000312.1 GCA_903831165.1 uncultured cyanobacterium | reverse complement strand
GGGGCCAAGGACGAGGGGGCGGATCCAGGCTTGGGCAGGCCGCGGGAGCCGTCACTCCGAACACCGGTCAGCGCCTGGCAAATGATTGGCGTTTGGCATGCAGTTTGCGGCTGAAATACCCGTTTGCGCCGGAGATACCCGTTTGCGCTTGAACAACATGTTTCGCTGGGCACACCGTTTACGCCTTGCACGCTCCTGGGACTGGGCTGTTTCGGTGCAAGCGCGTTGCTCTCCTCTGGCCAGGAGTGGATCGGGTTGCAGGACGATCCTGCTGGAAAATCGTGGCCAATGGCCTCAACAGGATTGAGGCTGGTCCTGATTCAAGAGCAGGCTCCGCTGAGGATCTCGGCGGTTTTCAGGGCCAAGGCTGGAGATCTCCTTGCTGGTCGCGATTCACGGCCCAACTGGAGAGTCGGGAGGGTTGGATCCAAGAGACGGTTGAACAGCCGGTCTCGGCGATGTTTGGATGCACCTTGGCCAGCCGGCGAGCCACTGTTCATCGACGTTCCATACAGCCGAATGCACTGCAACCAGGTTTTCCGTGGCGTTGTTTAGCCGTCTGCCGAGGGCAGCTTCGACAATCCCGATCCTGCGTTGTCGCGTTCGCCGTGATCCGATGCAACAACTTGCTGGCTCTGAGCAAGGGTGAGCGCCTTGGGCGATTGTTGAGCTGCTCCTCATCAGCTGGCTGGTTGCAACAACACTCGGCTGCCCTTGCCAGTCGGGCTGCATGCATCCCTGTCCCGGCTTGATTCAGGGTCGAATCGCTGCGCCAACCCCGGCGGCTGCGATGGCCGTTCGGCGAGGGATGGGGAACAGGCTTCCCTAACCATTCGCGCCTGTCCGCTTCCGATCGTTTGTCAGGCAGGAGTCCCTTCTCGATTGTTCGGCTGAGACCTGTCCCTTTGCGATCGCTCCCCAGGCAGCTGTCCGTTCCCGATCGTTCACCCGGGACCTGTGCCTTTCTGATCGCTTGCCTGAGAGCTGTTGCTCCCTATCGCTGGCCTCGGAGTTGTCCCAGCTGATCAACCCGAACCCACTGATCTCAGCCCAGCCGCAGACCTTCGATCCCCTGCCAGCCGAAGTAAACGGCCAGCAGCACACTGGCCACACCGACGATCGGGTCCGCATTGCTGAACAGCCATTGCTTGCCGCCCTGAAGGGCTGGCTGCACCCGCTGTTGGCCCAGCAGCAGCACCGCCAGAAACGGCACCAGCAGCAGCAGCCCGGTGGCGAGGCTGAACAGACCGCCGGCCAGCAGCTCCTGCCCCTGGCTCAGCCCTGCCGCCAGCAATTCGCCGCTGGCCTTGGCATAGAGAAAGACATCGTCCGGGCTGATCACCTGCACCAAGGCACTCAGTCCCAGCAGCGGCAGCAGCGGCATGGCGCAGAAGCGATCCAGTTGGCCGGCCCAGGGTGGCGATCCTGCGTCCTCCTTGCGGTCAAGCAGCTGTTTCATTCCCACCCCGAGCAGCACGCCGGCCGCCAGCAGATCCAGGCCGGTGCGATGGGAGGTCCCCTTGTCCATGCTGAGCAGCAGCCCGTGGCCCACGGTCAGCAGCAGGGCCACCTCCAGAACGGAGATCAGCAGCCAGCCGGCGACGAACCAGCCGCCGCGGCGCAGGGGATCGCTGCCCACCAGCAGCAACAGCAGCAGGGCGATGTGCAGGGGGCTGAAGGCGATTGCGAGGGCGAAACCGAACAGTTCGCTCCAGAGGGTGGCAAGGTTCAGGGCCGGTTCACTGCGCAGACCCCATTCTGGGGGGTTGGGCCCAGGTCCACGGACTGGCCATTCCGGAGCGAAAGGCGCCCTCGGCGATGCTGCCTCAAGCCGGCTCTTGATGACCCAGAACGATCCGCCGAACCCGCATCAGGTGACGCCAGCGTTTTCAGCCGATGACGGGTGCTCGGCAGGCCCTCAGCTGGACGCCCCTTCACGAAGTGAACTGGGTCATCACGAACTTGCTTGCCCGCAGGTCCGCTGGTTTGCGCTGCACCCGCCTCGGCGCTGGGAGCTGGCCGGGCTGCCTTTCAGCCGTTGGTGGCGGCGACGGTTCAGCCAGCCGAATCGGGCCAGCCGGTTTCGCCGATCGCTCAGCCTTCAACGCTCACGTTCCAGCGCAGCAGCGCCCGCTGTTCCCGCTCGTAGCCCAGCACACTGATACCGCCGGTGCCTAGCACGAACAGGCGCCCGCCCCGGGCCCCCAGGCCGAGCCAGGTGGCGGCCAGGCTGCGCAGCAGATGGCCATGGGCGAACAGGGCGATCCGGCAGGGAGCCTCGCCCGTCGCCGCTTCAGCCAGCGCCTGGGCCCTAACGATCACCCGCTCGCAGCGGTCCTGGACCGCCAAGGCATCCTCCCCGTCCGGGCAGCCGTGGCTCCAGATCGTCCAGTCGCTCAGGCTGCGGCGGATCTCGGCCGTGGTGATGCCCTCGTAGGCGCCGTAGTCCCACTCCCGCAGCTCGTCCCAGACCTGGACGCCTTCAGCCAGACCCGCCAGCTCGCAGGTGCGGCGCGCCCGCTGCAGCGGGCTGGTGGCCACGGCCGTGAAGGCGATGTTCTGCAACAGCGGCGCCAAGGCCCTGGCCTCGGCTTCGCCCTCGGCCAGCAGGGGCAGATCGGTGCGCCCGGTGTGGCGGCCATTGCGGGCCCATTCGGTGGCGCCATGGCGCAGCAACCAGAGCTCCAGGCCCCTGGCGGGGCTGGGTTCAGCGACGGATTTCAAACCAG
>CAIKWV010000311.1 GCA_903831165.1 uncultured cyanobacterium | reverse complement strand
CCGTTGCGGGTGCGCAAACTGCTGGCCCATCGCCGCGAGATCGACAAGCTGCGCATCGCCCTGGAGCAGAAGGGCCTGACCCTGATCCCCCTCAACGTCCATCTCAAGGGCTCCTGGATCAAGGTGAGCCTTGGGCTGGGCAAGGGCCGCAAACTGCACGACAAGCGCCACGAGGAGAAGCGCAAGACCGAAGCCAAGGAGGCCCGGGCTGCGATCGCCAGGCTTTAGCGGTCTGTCAAGGCGATGGGTTGGCCGGCACCGGCGGCGGCGCCTCCACCGGTGGCGGTGGCGTTGCAGGCCCGCTGGAAGGAGCCGCGTCCTGGGTCGGTTCGGCCTGGCTGCCGGGCGTCGTCTGAGCGCCAGGAGTCGCCTCGCCGCTGGCGGGGGAGGTGGTGGGTGCGGGCGTTGCCGGGGCTGGCGGCGGATCGGCCCGCAGCGAGAGCCGGATCATCGCCGGCGCCACCCCCTCATTGGTGATCAACAGCTGCACCGGCGAGGCTTTCTGGGAGCCGAGTGTCACCACGCGCAGGGGGCCCTTGGGCTCCAGCAAGGTGCCATCGGCCCCGTAGACGCTCATCTGCAGCAGCGGCGTGCCATTGACCCCGAGCGCCAGGCCATGGGCGGCGGGCAGGCGGATGGCGAACAGACGGGCGCCACTGGCGGGCACATCGGCCGAGAGCACCTGGGTGTTGCCTGAAGCGGCCTCGATCGGATCGATCCGGACGTTCTCCAGCACCTGCTCGGCGGCCGCGTACCAGAGCTGTCGGTAGGGCTCCTCCGGGATGTCCTGACCGGAACGGCCTGGCAGCAGGTTCTGGGCGCTCGCGGAAACCAGCTGCCTGAGCACCTCGGAGCTCAGGCCCTGGCGCAGCAGGGACTGCTGGCGTTGCTGCCAGTCCGCCTGGCTGAAACTGCCCAGCCGGCGGCGCACGGCCAGGGGCAGCTGCTCAACCCTGGCCAACCACTCCTGGGCCTGCTCGTTCCAGACCTTGCGCAGCGGCGCATCCTCGAGGCTGTCCGTGGGCAGCCGTCCGCGTCGCTCCGGGTACTGGGCCAGCAGGCTGGCATCCACCAGCTGCAGGAACCAGCTCCGGTCCACCTGAATCGCCCGCAGCCGATCGAGCAGCTGTTGGCGCTGATCCACCTCGGCCGGCGGCAGGCTGGTCGGCTGCTCGCTGGTCTGCTCGCTGCGGCTCACCGGCAACTTGTCCCGGCCCAGCCACCACCAACCCACGAACGTGCCCACCACCGCCGAGAGCACCAGGGCGATCAACACCGGCCAGAGACCTCCCTCGGCCGCCTCTTCGCGCTCCTCATCCCGGCGTCGCAGCTGGGAGGAGGGAGAGCGGCCCTGGACCAGCGGTGGCAACTGCGGCGCCGCTGGCGACTGCTGCCGGTCCGTTGGTTGCGGTGCCGCCGAAGATTCCTGCCCGGCCGCTGATTCGGCCGCCGCCATGACCGGCGCCGGGCCAGGGTCCTCCCCGCTGCCGCCCTCCTGAGGGGCTTGGGGTTGCCGATCCTGCGCCGGGATGGCCGCCGCGGGCTGGGGGTCAAACGCGGGCTCAGGGACGGTAGGGGTCGGCGCTGGGGCAGGGGTGACCGGCGGGGGCGGCACCAGGGCCACGGTGCGGTCGGCGCGGGCCACCGGGCCGGTGCTGTCCGGCATCTCCAGGGCCTGAAACGCCACCAAGGCCTGGCCGGCCGAGGCGAAACGGCGGGCGGGGTCCCGCTCCAGCAGCCGCTGCAGCTGGGCCAGCAGGGCGGGTTCCGGCTCCAGCGCCACCGGCCAGCGCCAGGCCAGGCTGACCGGATCGAGCAGCTTGCCCGGTGGTTCGCCGGCCAGCAACACCAGGGCCACCACCCCCAGGGCATGCAGATCCATCCAGGGCTGGGCCGGCTCTCCCCGCAGCAGCTCGGGGGGGGCATAACCGGGGGTGGCCCCGGCGGCACCACTCTCGCCGGCTCCAGAGGCCGCCAGCCCTCGCACCAGGCCGAAATCGAGCAGCACGGGCAGACCGTCACTGTCGCGCCGCAGCAGGTTGTCGGGGCTGAGATCGCCGTGCAGCAGCTCCTGGCTGTGCAGGGCCGCGAGCACCGGCAGCAGCTGGCGCAGCAACAGCAGCACCTCGCCGGCGCCGAAGACCATCTGGCGCCCATGGCGCGCCTCCAGCAGCTGGCCGTAGGTGCGGCCGCTCTGCCACTCGCGCACCAACCAGAGCTGGCCCTCCTCCTGAATTACCGCCCCGAAGCGGGGCACCTGGGGGTGCAGCACCCCCTGCAGCCGGCTCCAGAGCTCCCGGGCGCGGGCCTGGTCCGCCTCGGACCCCAGCCGGCGCAAGGCCACCGGCGCTTCGGCCGCCAGCTGATCCCGGGCCTGCCAGAGCTCCCCCTGGGCCAGCACCCCGGCCGGGTCGCCCGACGGCGCACTCAACCGACGTTCCAGCCGATAGCGCGAGCCGATCAGCTGACCGGCCTCAGGCACGGGTGTGCTCATCAGCCACCCACCGGCGCAACCCGCTCGGGCTGGTGCAGGCCGCGGCCGGCCAGCCAATCCCGGTCGTAGAGGCGGGATCGATAGCGATCACCGCTGTCGCAGAGCACCGTGACGATGCGATGCCCCGGGCCCAGGCGCCGGGCCGTCTCGACCGCCGCGGCCACATTGATGCCGACCGAACCGCCCATGAACAGGCCTTCCTTCCACAGCAACTGGTAGATGGTGGCCAACGCCTCCTGGTCGTCAATGCGCACCGCATCGTCGATGGGCACATCGGCAAGATTGGCGGTGACGCGGCTGTTGCCGATCCCTTCGGTGATCGAGTTGCCCTCGGACTGCAGTTCACCCCGGGTGGCCCAGCTGTACAGGGCACTGCCGTGGGGATCGGCGAGCACGCAGCGCACCGACTCGCGGCGCTCCTTGAGGAACAGGGCCACACCGGCGTAGGTGCCGCCGGTGCCGGTGGCCGCCACCCAGGCGTCGATGCGACCGTCGCACTGCTCCCAGATCTCAGGCGCGGTGCTGTTGAAGTGGGCGCGGCGGTTGGCCAGGTTGTCGAACTGGTTGGCCCAGACGGCTCCGGGGGTCTCAGCGGCGATGCGACCGGAGAGGCGCACATAGTTGTTGGGATCGGCGTAGGGCACGGCCGGCACGGTGCGCACCTCCGCCCCCAGGCTGCGCAACAGGCCGATCTTCTCCGCCGACTGGGTCTCGGGGATGACGATCAGGGCGCGGTAGCCGCGGGCATTGCAGAGGTGGGCCAGGCCGATGCCGGTGTTGCCGGCGGTGCCCTCCACCACCGTGCCGCCGGGCCGCAGTT
>CAIKWV010000310.1 GCA_903831165.1 uncultured cyanobacterium | reverse complement strand
CGTCTGGCCATTCAGGATCTGACTCCCGCCGGCCACCAGCCGATGGTCTCGGCTTGCGGCCGCTATGTGTTGGTGTTCACCGGCGAGATCTCCAACCAGCGCCAACTGCGCCTCAAGCTTGAGGCCAGGGGCCATCGCTTCCACTCCCACGGCGATACCGAGGTGTTGCTGGCCCTGCTGGTGCACGACGGCCCAGCCGCCTTACAGCAACTGCGGGGCATGTATGCCTTCTGCCTCTGGGATCGCCAGGAGCAGCGGGCCCTGTTGGCTCGCGATCCCCTCGGCATCAAGCCGCTTTACCTCTGGCAGGGCCCGAGTGGCGAGCTGCTGTTCGCTTCCGAACTGCGTGCCTTGCTGGCGACGGGCCTGGTGCCGCGCCGGCTGAACATCCCAGCCCTGGCGGCTTTCCTTGGCGAGGGCAGTGTGCCCGATCCCCATACCCTGGTGACCGATGTCACCAGCCTGCCGCCGGGGTCCTACGGACAGTGGCAGGCCGGATCCTGGAGTATCCAGCCCCACTGGCAGCCCGACTACCGCAGCGTCCCCCAGCCCAGCCAGACCCCGATTCGCCTCACCAGGCAGGCCTTGGAGGACTCCCTCCAGAGGCATCTGATCAGTGATCGACCGATCGGTCTGTTTCTCTCCGGCGGTATCGATTCCGCTTCCCTGCTCAGCCTGGCCGGTCCGGCCCTTACCAGCCTCACCATCGGTTTTGAGGAGAGGCAGTTTGATGAATCCAACCGGGCCGCAGCCCTGGCCAGTCATTTCGGCAGTCAGCACGTCGCTTTGCCCCTCAGCGCCGAGCACTGCCAGGCCTGGGTTCGCCCTTTTCTGGCGGCGGTCGACCAACCCAGCGTCGATGGTTTCAACACCTATTGCGTCGCCCGGCTGGCCAGTGAGCAGGGTCTGAAGGTGGCGCTCAGCGGCCTGGGTGGTGATGAACTCTTCGGCGGTTATCCCAGTTTTCGCTCGATTCCAAGGTTGCTGCGCTGGCATCGGCGGCTGGGGCCATGGCGCCGCAGTGTTGCGGCCCTGTTGGCCCGTCGTGCGGGGCATCGCTGCCAGCGGTTGGCTGCCTTTCTCCAGGGTCCGGCCACGGTCAGCCGAGCCCATCGCTGCGTGCGTGGCTTATTCGCCCCCGATGAAATCAAGCGAGTGCTTGAGCACTGGGGCCTCACGCTTGCAAGCCCTCTGCCCTTGAGCGATCGCTGCGAGACGTCAACCCAGGCCGTGTCCGCAGGCAAGGATCGGGGCCATCCCCCCACCCCAGCCACAGGCACTCCGTCAGGATTGATGTTCCCGACCCTCAAGGACCAGATCGCCTGGTTGGAGAGCAGCCGCTACATGGGTTCCCAATTGCTGCGCGATTCCGACACCTACACGATGGCCCACGGTCTGGAGTTGCGATTACCGCTGGTCGATGCCCAATTGGTCGGCACCCTGGCGGCCATTCCCGCCGCCCAGCGCCTGGCACCCGGCAAGGAGTTGCTGCAAAGGGCCGTGCCTGAAATTGATGCGGTGGCTGGTCGCGTGCTGAAACGGGGCTTTTCGTTCCCCTTTCAGGCCTGGTTGGACCAGCCCAGTGTCTCCGAGCGCTCAGGTTTCACCCTCCCTCCCCTGCCCAGTACCCCCAGTGATCTCGACCTGACCCCCTGGGCCAGACGCTGGGGGCTGATGGTTCTCAACAACTGGTTGCAGGTTCACCTGGGGTTGGAACTACCCAAAGCGTCGTTGACAGGTTCATGAGTCTGCTGTGATTGCCCGCCAACAGTCCCGTCCTTTTAGCTACTGCCTTCTTCCATCTGACTCCGGCTGGATGGCATGAAAGTTCTCCACCTGATCCCGTCGATCAGCCCTCGTCGTGGTGGGCCCAGCCAGGCCGTGGTCGCCATGGTGGCCGGCCTCCGGCAGCAGGGTGTCGAGGCCTCCATCCTCACCACCAATGACGATGGGCCTGATGTATTTGCCCCCATGCCCCTGGGCCAGTGGCATGAGCAT
>CAIKWV010000309.1 GCA_903831165.1 uncultured cyanobacterium | reverse complement strand
GCTGCGGTCGACGTAGTACAGGCGCTTGGGCACATCGACTTCGATGCCCCCCAGCTGGTCGGCCACGCGGCGAATGGCTGAGAGATTGACGACCAGATGGTGCTGAATCGGCCGATTCAGATGGTGGGAGACTTCCTGTTTTATCGCATCCGCACCGCCCAGGCTGTAGAGGGCATTGATCTTCAGCGGCCCATAGCGCTCGGCTTCGACGTAGGTGTCCCGCGGAATCTGGGTGATGTGGGTGATGCCATCCTCCACATGCAGCACGGCGATCACGTCGGTGTTGCCGCCGCCGACATCGGTGCCCAGCAACAGCAGATTCTGATTGCTGATCCCCACACTCCAGGAGGAGAAGGGATTGCTCAAACCACCGATGCTGTCGCCTGGTTTCTGGCTGACCAGCAGGTCGGCCAACGGTTTGGCGAGCACCAGGCCACCTCCCAGTCCGATCAGCACCGCCAGCAGCAGGGAGAATCGGTGGGGGCGGCGCTGGGGGGCACGCCCCTGTTGTCGGACCGCAGGACTGCTCATGGCGACGACGCTAGGGCAGAGCTGAGAACCGGGAGGTTCATGATGAGACGCTTCCTTAAGGGTCCGGTTGCTCACGGCGATCCTGGGTCGTGCTGGCGATTCGTGGCGGGCTCAGCAGGGCGGCCGCCCCTGGCGGGGAGGCGGCCACGTCACGGTCAGAGGGGTGCGGCTGGGGGAATCAGGTTCGCTGGCCAGGGTGGCGATTCAGGCTGCAGCGCCAGGGTTCACCACGCCCGAGTGGGATCGACAGGACGGATAGGACCGGGTTCAGCTGGTTTCAGGCTGCTCATCGCTCCAGCGCCTCGCTGGGCCGCAGACCGGCCTGCACCCGCCAGAGATCCGCATAGGCTCCGCCTCGCTGCAACAGCTCGCTGTGGTGGCCGCTTTCGACGATCCGGCCCTGATCGAGGACGAGGATCCGATCGGCATGGCGCACGGTGCTGAGGCGATGGGCCACGACCAGGGTGGTTCGGCCGGCCGTGATCTGGTCGAGGGAGCGCTGGATGGCAGCCTCGGTTTCGTTGTCCACGGCGGCCGTGGCCTCATCGAGGATCAGCACGGGCGGGTCCTTGAGGATGGCGCGGGCAAGGGCGATCCGCTGGCGCTGGCCGCCCGAGAGCCGCTGGCCCCGCTCGCCCACCACCGTGTCAAGACCTTGGGGTAGGGCCCCAATGAAGTCGCTGGCTTCGGCCAGCCTGGCGGCCCGCTCGATCGCCTGGCGCGAGGCTTCAAAACTGCCGTAGGCGATGTTCTCGGCGACGGTGCCGTGGAACAGGAACACGTCCTGACTGACCAGGCCGATGTTGCGGCGCAGATCCGCCAGGCGCAGGGCCTCGATCGGCACGCCATCGAGCAGGATGCGGCCCGACTGGATCTCATAGAGCCGTAGCAGCAGCTTGACGATCGTGCTCTTGCCCGAGCCGGTGGCCCCGACCAGACCGAGGGTGTGTCCGGCCGGCACCTGCAGATTGAAGTCACGCAGCAGCGGACTGCGTCCCGGATAGGCGAAGCCGACCTGCTCAAAGCACAGCTCACCGCGCACCTGCTCCAGGAGCAGGGGCCGCACACCGGAGGGGATGGCGATTGGCGTGTCGAGCAGGTCCAGCACCCGGCGGGCCGAGGCCATCGAGCGCTGGTAATCATCGAGGGTCCGGCCCAGGCTGGTCAGGGGCCAGAGCAGCCGTTGGGTGATGAACACCAGAAAGCTGTAGGTGCCGATCGCCAGGCTGCCTTGCCAGGCCTTCAGGCCGCCGATGACCAGGATGGCCAGGAAGGCGAACAGGATCGCGAAGCGAATCAGCGGGATGAAGGCGGCCGATCGCCGGATGGCCCGGCCATTGCTGCGGCGATAGCGATCGCTCTGTTCGGTGAGCCGGCGGACTTCCCAGTCTTCGGCGGCGTAACTCTTGATGGTCAACATGCCGTTGAGGTTGTTGGCCAGTCGGCTGGCGATGTCGCCGGCCCGCTCGCGCACCTCGGCATACCGGGGCGCCAGGCTGCGCTGAAAGCGCAGAGAGCCCCAGAGAATCACCGGAATCGGTAGAAACGAAACGCCGGCAATGGTGGGGGAGAGGGCCAGCATCATGCAGCCCACGGCCACCACGGTGGTGATCAGCTGCAGAATCTCGTTGGCACCGCGGTCGAAGAACCGCTCCAGCTGATTGATGTCGTCATTGAGCACGGTCATCAGCCGACCCGAACTGCTGGCTTCGAAGAAGGCCATGTCCAGCCGTTGCAGATGGGCATAGGCCTCGATCCGCAGTTCGTGCTGCACGGTTTGGGCCAGGTTGCGCCAAAGCAGGCCGTAGAGATACTCGAACAGCGATTCGCCGCTCCAGACCACAAACGAGACGACGGCTAGCAGGGTGAGCTGACTGGGCACCGTGGGGAAGCCCAGCTGGGAGAGCCAGGAGGTCTGCTGACGGGCCACCACATCGACCGCCAGACCGATCAGAACCGGTGGAGCCAGGTCCAGCAGCTTGTTGAGAACCGAGCACAGCACGGCCCACCAGATCGTGCGGCGATGGGGCTGGAGCCGACGCAGCAGCCGGCCCAGCCCCCCGTAATCAGGCAGGGCTGTGGAGTTCAGCAGGACCTGGGGATCACCAGCGATTGCCGCCGCCCCCACCGCCACCGTCGTAGCCCCCACCACCGCCACCGCCGTAGCCGCCCCCACCACCGCCACCGCCACCGCCGTAGCCGCCACCGCCGGAGCGGCCGCCACCGCCGCCGCCGGAACGACCGCCCCCGCCGCCGTAGCCGCCACCGGAGCGACCGCCGCCACCGCCACCGCCTTCGCGAGGGGTGGCCTTGTTGACGCGGATCATGCGGCCCATCCACTCGACGTCCTGAAGATCGTCGATGGCTTTCTGCTCGGAGGCGTCATCGGCGAGCTCGACGAAGGCGAAGCCACGCTTGCGGCCTGTTTCGCGGTCGAGGGGGAGGCTGCACTGGCGGACTTCGCCGTACTGCCCAAACAGATCAAGAAGGTCCTCGCGTTCAGCCTGGAACGAGAGGTTGCCGACGTAGATGGTCATTAACTGAAGCCTGGAACTGAAGGAGATCGGAGGTGATTCGTCCGATGCCGGGATGTCCCAGGCCAAGCCAGTTGAACGGTGAAGCCGGAGATCGAAGCCTGGAGGGGTATCGAACCCTGAAGGTCACTGTGGGCTGGGCTAGCCGTAGGGAGCCTGAACGCCTTGGAATCGGTGGCAGTTTACAACTCAGACCCCGATTGAGCCGAGTTCGTGGCTTCGGCGGGTCCAAGCGATCCCGGGTGCCATGGGTCCGCCCCAGACGAGAACCAGGGCGGCATGCATGGAGAACCTTGAAGCGGATCGAAAGGGATCCTGAAGAACGCCCGGTCACACCCCAGACTGCGACATTGTCAGGAAACCCTGATCCCTGTGATCCCCGTGATGACGGCCCCTGTGTCTTGGAGCCTCGCCTGGAGCGAGGACGGAGAGCTTGCTCCCCAGGATCTGTTCGACCTATTGCAGACCATGGTGGTCAGCGAAGCGCTGGAGATTCAGCCCTCGCTGGTGGCCGCGGTCGAGCGCCTGACGCTGACCCATCTGAGTGTGGTGTCTTCAGCTGAAGTCACCCGCCTCTGCGCCTGAGTGGTAGGACCAGGGGCCAAGCCTGGTCCCGGCCGCGGTTCAGATGGGATAGCGCCGGGCCGTGGCCTGACGGCAGTCGCTGCGGGCGTCATCGATGCTGCTGCCGCTGCCGATGCGCTCGGCCACACAGCCACAGGCGTAGTTCGCCATGCCCGCCGGAGGGATCTTTCCGGACTGGGCCATTTCGTTTTCGAAGGCCGACAGACAGAAGGCCTTGACGATGGCTCCCATGCCCGCTTCGGCCCTGGCCGCGCGGCCAAGATCCGGGACGACCGTCAGAGCGGCCATCGCCGACAGGAGGACCCCGGTGAACAGGGCCGTCCTGGTGGTCGGATGGGGGCGGAGCGGGCGGTGCATGGGGGGCGTTGACGCGATCGGCGGAATCAAACGGCCAGCCTTGAGATCTGCAGTTCCCGGTTCATCACTTTCAGCCGCTGCAGGTCACTGAAGACCTCCTCCGGCATTCCCTTGGGCAGATCAACGGTGCTGTGGGCATCAAAGATCCGGATGCGTCCGATGGAGCGACCGGTGATGCCGGCTTCGTTGGCAATGGCGCCCACGATGTTGCCGGGTTTGACCCGATCGCGCCAGCCCACCTCAATGCGGAAGCGCTCCATGTGGGCTTCGGGGGGGCCGTCCTGGCGATCAGGCAGCACGCGCCGGGCGCCGCCGTCCCGGTCGCCGCGGTCGTTGCCGCCGTCGCGGGATCCGTCCCGGGAGGAGGGGCGGGGGGCTGTCCAGCGCTCCTCTCCCTGCAGCAGCAGGGGCTTGTTGCCCAGGCTCAGGGCCAGGGCCGCCACGGCCAGCTGCTCGCCGCTGCAACCCTGCTCCTGACAGACCCGTTGCACGATCTCGCCAAGCAGGGCCAGTTCCTCTTCGCTGCGGCCCTGGCCCGCCAGGGCGCCGGTCAGGCGTTCGCGCAGGCGATCGAGCCGGTGTTGGTTGATCGTGGCGTTGGCGGGCACCTCCATCGGCTCGATCGGCTGGCCGACCGTGCGCTCCAGGCCGCCCAAGAAGCGGCGCTCCCGGGGGGTCAGGAACAAAATGGCGTCGCCGCTGCGGCCGGCTCGGCCGGTGCGGCCGATGCGGTGGACGTAGGCCTCGCCATCAAAAGGAATGTCGTAGTTGACGACCAGATTGATGCGCTCCACATCCAGACCGCGGGCTGCCACGTCCGTGGCCACCAGCACATCGACCCTGCCGTCGCGCAGCCGCTCGATCGTGCGCTCCCGCTGGGCCTGGGGCACATCGCCGTTGAGCACGGCCACGTCGTAGCCATGGGCCTCCAGCGATTCGGCCACCGTCAGAGTGACGGCCTTGGTGCGGGCGAAGATGATCACCCCTTCATTGCGCTCGGCTTCGAGCACCCGTTCCAGGGCTTCCAGTTTCTGTGGGGCGTTGACCAGCAGATAACGCTGGCGGATGCGGCGACCATCAGCACCCTTGGTCTTGATCGTGACTTCGGCCGGGTCCTTGAGATAGCGCTGCGACAGGCGCCGGATCTCGGATGGCATGGTGGCGGAGAACAGCACCACCTGGCGCTGGCTGGGCAGCTTCTCGAGCACCCATTCGACGTCGTCGATGAAGCCCATGCGCAGCATTTCGTCGGCTTCATCGAGCACCAGGCTGCGCAGCTCCGACAGGTCGAGGGTGCCCTGGCGCATGTGATCCATCACCCGCCCGGGTGTGCCGACCACGATCTGCACACCGCGCTTGAGGTGCTGTATCTGGTCGCGGAAATCGGCACCGCCATAGATCGCCAGCACCTTCACTCGGGGCATGCGGGCGGCGTAGCTGCTGATGGCCTCCGCCACCTGGATCGCCAGCTCGCGGGTGGGGGTGAGAACCAGCACCTGGGGTTTGCGCTGCTCGGGGTCGAGGCGATGCAGCAGGGGCAGGCCGAAGGCGGCCGTCTTGCCCGTGCCGGTCTGGGCCTGGCCGACCAGGTCGCGGCCGAGCAGCAGCTCGGGGATGGCGGCCAGCTGAATCGGGGAGGGCGTCTGGAAGCCGATAGCGCTGAGGCCGGCCATCAGGTCGTCGCGCAGGCCGAAGGCGGCGAAGCCGTTGGGCTCGAGCTCGCCGCTGGCTGCCGCTTCGCTCGTCGCGTCTGCGGGGATCGGGGTGGCAGCGCTGCCGGTGGTTTCGATCGTGTTGTTGGTCATCGTCAAGACTGGGCTGGAAGTGGGAGCAGGTGCGCTGGAGGCGATGGAGTTGGCTTCGCCGTTGGCGCTGTTGGGGTCGATCGCTGCGGTGGTCTCGGCCTCTGTGGCGATCGGGCCGGCAGGGACGGGTTCGATGGCGATGGTCGCGGCTGCCGGAGCGGCCTCGATGGTGTCGCCGTCGTTCAAGATGGCGGCGTCTGGAGTGGGGATGGCTGCCGTGCTGTCGCCGTTATCGGTATGGAGTGCGATCGAGACGGGCTCGGGCGCTGTCGAGGCGCTCGCGAGCACGGCCGTGTTCGCTTCGGTGCCGCCATTGCCTGCGACACCGTCGGTGGTCTGAATCAAGGTGAGAGTGGCCTGGTGAATCCTTCAACGCAGGCCGGCAGCGACCCATTGGAGGGAGAGGGTGGAATGGTGAAGCGGGTTCGAGCACTCCCGCTGGAGTGACCGATCTGTTCACCTCCTCTCCTAGAGCTGCCTCGCCCTTGATCAAAGGTTGAAACCAGACTTTACCACCCGACCGAAATCGTCATCGAAGCGCTCGATGTCCTCTTCGCTCAGCAGCCCACCGCGCTGGACTTCGATGATCACCAGATCCGAATCGCCGGCCGTGGCCCGGTGCAGGGCGCCGAGGGGGATGGTGAAGCTGTCGCCGGCGGCGGCGGTCAGATGGGTGCCCTCGCAGTCGATCAGGCCAGTTCCGCTGGCGATGATCCAGTGTTCGCAGCGGTGACGGTGGCGCTGCAGGCTGATCCGACGGCCGGTCAGAATGCACAGGCGTTTGACGCGATAACCCTCGCCTTCCGCCAGGGTTTCAAACCATCCCCAGGGTCGTGATGTGCGCGATGGCGGGACGTTCTCTGATGACACGATCGGGAGCCCGTTGCTGAGCTCAGGCCTGGGTCGAAAAGCTATCACCCCGATGTTGATTCAGGTCAGGATTTGCAGCCCTTAATCAGAGACTGACTGGCCGCCATGGCGGGACGCATGGTCTCCACCATCGGACCAGGATGGTGCCCACTGAATGAAGCATCAACCATTGGCTTGCCTCGACTGATCGAGGGGCTTGCGTTAGCTGCGGGAGCGCGAATGAGCTGCCAGTTGATGCAGGAAAAAGACTGACCAGAGCCACCTGGGGCCGGGGTGTCCAGGTGGTCGCCCTATGCAAACCTCGAGGGCACCTCAATCATCCAGTTTGACCGAAGTCTGCGGGAGATTGTTGCGATGCAGGAGGTCATTCCGGGGTGGAATGGGAAGGGCTCCCGTCAGGGGAGACTATTGGAGCAGGGGCTCTGGAAAGGCCGGCTGGGAGTGAACTCCTCGCTGTTGGTTGAAGTATGGGGCGAACCCGCTGTGGGGCTCGGGCTTGTTCACGTTTCTTTGGCATGTTGCCCATCATTGGCTTCTGTGAAGCCAGCTTCATCTGCCGGATGCGGGGGCGGCCGTCCCGTTGGCGATCTCAGCGCTGCGTCGCTTGTTGATTCGGCAGATTTCGGTGGGCATGGCTCTTGGGGTGGGTCTGGTCATTGGTCTGGTCAGCGGCCTCGCCTATTGGCCGCGTTCCTTGGCCGTGTTGACGCGACTCATGGCTGGGCCGCGCTCATGGGAGCTGGCCTGCGGGTGGTTTTGCCTGCTGGTCTGAGCTGGTGTTGTTGTCGGGTTATGGTCCCGGCTCGTCGATAGCGGCTGGTGCGCGCTTCACCGGGTTCCCCGCCGATTTCTGAGGCAAGGGGCTGGTGATCAACAGCGCCTGCTCGCGGGCGCGGGTCAGGGCGGTATACAGCAGGCGCTGATCCGTGCGGCCGGGGGGCAGCAGCACGATCACTTGCCGGGCCTCGCTGCCTTGAGCCTTGTGCACCGTCAGGGCCAGGGCCGGCTCGGCCGCCCCCGCCAGCTGGGCCGGATGGATGGGGGCGATCTCCAGCCCGGGGCTGCCGAACACGATCCGCCGTTGGCCCAGGTCGGCCGCCGATCCGATCAGAATGCCGACATCGCCGTTGGCCAGGCCCAGCTCCGGCAGGTTGCGGGTGCAGAGCACCGGGGTGCCCGCCGGCCAGTTCAGCGGCGGCCGATCCACCTGTTCCCCCAGCAGGCTGCGGTGGATGGCCTCCAGCCCCCAGGGGCCCTGCCGCACCGGGGTGAGCACCAGCAAGGCGTCCCGCAAGGCCAGCAGGGCCGCCTGGGTCTCCCTGTCTTCGGCGCCGCAGCCCTGGGCCAGTTGGCGCAGCTGTTGTTGCTGCAGGCGCAGCGCCGCGATCAGCTTCTGGGGCAGCTGGGGCGGGCGGGCCTCGATCCAGCGCAGGTTGTCCGCAGGGCCGAGGGCGGCCAGCTGATCGCGGATGGGGGCGATCGGATCGGCATCGGCTGCCACTCCGCCCGCCAGGTCCCTGACCGTGGCCGTCGCCGGGTTCGCTGCGGCCCCGGTATCCCTGTCGCCCAGGCCGGAGCGCAGGGCCGCGGCCACTGCGGCGATGGCGCCGTTGTTGCGATAGGTGGTGGTCAGGGTGACGACCGCCCCGGCCAGCTGCTGCCGCCACAGGGGCTCCTGCAGCGCGAGCAGCACCGCTCCCGGCGCAATCGGTGGCAGCTGGGCCGGATCCCCCACCAACACCAGCCGGCAGGCGGGTGGCAAAGCGTCGAGCAGGGCCTCCATCAGCGCCAGATCGACCATGGAGACCTCATCGACCACCAGCAGATCAAGCTCCAGCGGGCGGCGGCGATCGCGAGCGAAATGGCCGCCCCGGCTCTCGAGCAGCCGGTGCAGGGTGGTGCAGGGCAACCGGCCGCCGGTGGCGCCGCGCAGCCGGGCCGCCGCCTTGCCGGTGGGGGCCGCCAGGTGGATCCTCAGCTCGGGGTCCACGGCCTGGGCGCCGGCGATCATCGCGGCCACCGTGCTGGTCTTGCCCGTCCCCGGTCCCCCTTCCAGCAGTACCAGTCCGTGGCGTCCCACGGCCTGAACCGCCTGCTGCTGGCGCCCGTCCAGCGTGGTCGGGGGCTCGGCCGGAGCGGCTGGCGCCTGGGGCGCGACCGCCGGAGGCTCAGGCTCCAGAGGTGCGTGCACCAGAGGCGCGGGCACCAAAGGCGCGGGGTTCAGGGAGGTGGCCGTCGGGGCCGCCGCCTGCCGCTTGAAAGCCGGGGTGGACTTGGCCCGGGCCACCAGATTGGTGAGCACCCGCTGGCGCTGTTGCTGCCACAGGCGCCAGAGCAGCCGCTGGGCGCCCACCAGCACCAGGGGGCCATCCGGTTCGGCCGCCAGGGGCGAATGCGCCAGGCTGCGGCGATGGGCGTCCGGCCAGCCTTCACTGCGGATCGCCTCCGGGGCTGGCCCGGCCAGATCGACCTCCAGTTCGCCGCGGGCCAGGGCGTCGCTGAGGGCGCCGATCAACTCGCTGATCAGGGGATCGGCGGCGGCGCCATGGAGCCGGGGCAGGGCTTCGGCCAGGGCGGCGGCCAACACCGGAGCCCAGGTCGGGGCCGTGGCGCTGGAGGGGGTCATGGTTCGGTTCCCCCCAGGGCGGCGTCCAGGGCCAGGATCCGCCCCAGGGGCGGCCGCTCCACCAGCATCCCCGGCACATTCCCGGGCAGGGCCCGGGCGCCTTCGGCTCCGGGGGTGCCCCGCAGGAAGACGTAGGCGAAGCCACCGAGATGGCGGCGGGGCTCATAGCCCTTGAGCCGCCAGCCCAGGTACCGGTGCAGGGCCACGAGGTAGAGATGGGCCTGCAGCACATAGTGGTTGGCCGCCATCAGCTCGGCCATCGCCGCCGGGCCGTAGTGGGCGGGACCGCAGGCCTGGGGTCGACCTTCGGCATCGCGGCGGCCCAGCCAGTTGCTCTTCCAGTCCGCCACCCACCAGCGCCGCTCTTCGCCGTTTTCAGCGCTGGCCTGGAAGATCAGGTCGATCGAGCCGGTGAGGAAGCCGCGGCTGTGGATGGGCAGGCCGGCCAGCTGCTGCCCATAGTCAGCCGCGACACTGCCGCCGGGATGGGCGTTGAAAGCCGCCGCCAGGTCCCTGGCCCGGACTTCTCCCAGCGTCAGATCGAAGCCCATTTCATGCAGGCGCTCGCCGGCGCCGAGATCGGCGATCCGCAGCTGCTCCAGCTCGCCGCCGAAGGGGGTCAGGCGCAGCTGCTCCAGGCCGGCCAGCACCGGCTCCAGGGGCACGGGCCCCAGACCGGCCCGTTGCAGGTCCGCTGTCACCACGGCCCGGTTGCTCGGTTGGTCGAGGGGCTGGCCGAAATCGAGTCGCTCGAGGATGCGGTGCAGGCAGTCCCCCGCAGCCGCGCCGCGGGGAAAATCCGCCAGGGGGCCCTGGTCGGGCCAGCTGGCCCGCTCGCCGCTGGCTTCGGTCTCGCCGGCAGCGGTGGCGTCCAGGGCCGGCTCGGGGCTGGGGTCCTCCGTGTCCCGATCCGCATCGATCGGCATGGCCATGGGGCCGCTGGCATGGCTGTTGCGGGTCCAGCTGGTGTAGCTGCTGCGCCCCCAGAGCCGGTCAAAACCGCCGCTCGGCACGGGGCCACAGCCCAGGGGCGGGCCGTCGTTGCGGGGCAGCGTCAGCCGCTGTAGCCGGGGCGGCGGCGGATCGAGCACCCGGATCGCCAGGCCCCGGCTCGCCAGACCCTCCTCCAGCAGCTGGCGCCAGTCGCCATCGCTCCTGGGCTTGTAGGGATCGTCGCCGGCCGCGGGCAGTTCCGCCGGGTCGAACAGCCAGGAGAACAGGGGATTGGTCTGCTGGCCGGCCGCCGGTCCCCAGGCGAGCACCAGTCGCTGGCAGGCGCGGGTGGCGGCCACATAGGCCAGCCGTTCCCGCTCCTGCTCCTCGGCCTGCCGGTGGTGGCGGTTGGCTTCATAACCCAGGCCCCAGTGGGGGTTGAGGCGGATGTCGAGCCGGGGGCGGCTGTGGCCGGGCGGCAGCCAGCGCACCGGTCGTCCCCGGCGTCCGTCACCCGGCCCTTGCCAGAGATAGGGGCAGATCACCACCGGGTATTCCAGGCCCTTGCTGGCATGCACCGTCACCACCGATACAACGCCCTGTTCCCGGTCGCTGTGGGCCAGGTGCTCCTCCGGCACCGAGCGCTCCGGGTCCAGCCGCAGGCGGCGCAGCCAGTCGGCGGTGGCCGCCAGTCCCTGTTGCTCGCTGTGGAGCCGCTCCTGCACCAGGGCCGCCACCTGTTGCAGATCGGCCAGAAGGCGCCCCTGGCGCCACAGCCGCGCCAGCACCTGGGGCTCCAGCAATTCGGCCAGAACGCCGAGTAGTCCCTGCACGGGCACTTGCTGGCTGAGCAGCTGCAGCCGGCCCGCCAGCTCGCTCCAGACGGCGGCTTCGGCCTCGCCGATGGTCTGGGCGCTCCAGCCCAGCAAGGGCGTGGCGGCCAGCAGGCGCAGCCGGTTGGCGTCGGCCGGATCGGCCAGGGCATCGAGCAGGCGTTGCAGGGCCGTGGCGGCGGCGGTGGCCAGCACATCGAGGCGGCTGACCAGGCGGCTGGCGATGCCCTGGCGCTCCAGGGCGGCCCGCAGCGCCTCGGCCTGATAGCGATCGCCCACCAGCAGACAGAGGTCATCGGGGCCGAGGCGGCGCTGGTTCTCGCCGTCGCCCAGGTCGCCCGCCTCCTCGATCAGGTTGGCGGTGTGGGCGGCGATCCAGGGGGCCAGCTGGCGTTCCAGGACGCCCTTAGCGATCGGTTTTTCGCCCGCCTCGCGCTCGCCCCCCAGCCAGATCAGGTCCAGGGCGGGCCCCGCTGGCCCGGAGCGCTGGGCCCGGACCGCGGGCACCTCCAGGCCCGAGCGCCGCAGGCCCGGCCCGTGCATCAGGCCGTTGAAGGCCGCCACCAGGGGGGCGGTGGAGCGGTAGTTGGTGCCCAGTTCGTAGCAGGCCGAGGCCGTGGCCTTGGCCGCCAGGTAGGTGGCCAGGTCGCCGCCGCGGAAGCGGTAGATCGCCTGCTTGGGATCCCCCACCATCACCAGGCGGTGGCCGCCGCCGGCGAAGCAGCGCCGCAGGATGCGCCACTGGATCGGATCGGTGTCCTGGAACTCATCCACCAGGGCTACGTCG
>CAIKWV010000308.1 GCA_903831165.1 uncultured cyanobacterium | reverse complement strand
GGCACGACAATCAGCCAGGGGACCACCAGAACCAGGAACAGCCAGAGGAACGCCAGAACCACGGTCATCGCTTGATTGGCTTTCGGCCCGCACCTGTGCCTGAACTAGCAACCACGGCGCCTGTTCCGCATCCGTGGGAACTCCAGGCGGCATCGTCTGCGGGCCTGAGCCCTCACCGACGGGATCCGCTGCATCCCATGCGCTGCAGAACGCTGCGCTCCGGGGGCGCGACCGGTGCTGCCATCGATGGGCTTGCCGGGAAGCGCCCGGCGCGCCATCCCCGGCCGACGATCGCCGCCTTCCCCTGCATCAATGCTGCAGTCGATGACGCCTCAATCTTCGCGACGACCATCGAGGCATTGGGGAGCTTCATCCGCGCAGCCCGATCCGGGCAGATCATGCCGATGGAAGCGGCCCTGCGGACTGACCGGAGTCGTCAAGACGCTGCATGGGCCCGAGCGGACGAGCGCAACGTGCCCATGGCCGCCACGACCAGGTCCCTGGTTCCGGGCGAAATCCCCGGGGCGATCGATCACCGGGAGGCTCTTTGCAGCGGTGTCAAGGGTTGGGGGTACCTTGAGCCCGCCGAGGCTTGGACCGCTGTGCCCGTTGTGCGGGGTGCCGCCAGCAGCCCATGCCGCCAGAGGCCCATGGAGGGGCAGATCCGTACCCGCTGGCGCCAGATCAGGGCCGGGATCGCGCTGACTTCAGACCTCGACGGCCTGGGACAGCAGCTCGATCAGTTCCTCGAGTTCGTGGTGGCTGAGCAGCAGATCACCCTGAACATCCTTGACGACCCGGGATTGCAGGATCCAGCCATCTTCGGTCTGGGCGATCGCGTAGTGATCGGAGCGAAAATCGGCCATGGAATTGGGTCACTGGGGGGAACGGACCCCAGATCCGGACCATAGCGGCCCTGTCAGCGCAGATACCAGCGCAGCATCAGGCCCAGCTGGCCCACCATGCCCTCGCCCGTCAGCCATTCGCCCAGGATCGCCGCCAGGAAGCCCAGCATGGCGACCCGCCCATTCAGCAATTCCACACCCTTCAGCGCTTGGGTGTTCCAGGGGCGGGCCGTGGTGAGTCCTTCGCCGAACTTCTCCACCGGTTCGTAACGGAATTGGTCCTGGTTCATGGCGGCAGCCTATGGCCTGGTTGCCGAGAATGGCGCCTGTTGCCCGCGGCAGGCGTGCCCGATCCCGTTTCGGAGTGGAGTGCTGAGGCCGTCTTCACCGTGGAGGCCGAGGACTGGCGCCGCATCCGCGATGCCCTGCGCTATCAGGCCCGCGATCTCCATCACCGCTCGTTTGCGGTCCACGGCAGCCGCCGCGAGCTGCTCTGGCAGGAGATGGACCGCTGCCTGGCCCTGGCCGATCGCCTGGAGTCCCGGCTCAGTACCTCCCCTTGAGGCTGGCCGGATGCCCAGGCCGCCCGGGGCGATCGGAGTCGGGGCTGCCATCGTGGCCCCAGCCTGCCGTCTGCCCGTGACCGTTTGCCGCGCTCTTCGCCGCTTGCTTGGCCCTCGCTCTGGCCTGGATTGGCGATCGGGCTGGGTCCAGCCCGCAGGCTCGGCCACGCCGCGTTGGGCCGAAGGCGCGTTCAGCCGCGGCGCCGCCCGGATTGACGTCCGGGGGTCCATCTGGTTCCTGCCGGCGCTGTTGGCTGGCGGCCTGGGCTTCACGCCGCTGGCGGCTTCAGCCCAGGCCAATCCTGGAACCCCGTCGGGCCCGGCCCGCCCGTCCGCCAGCGCCGCCGCCGCTGGGATCGGCTCGCCAGCAGGCCCTCCCCAGATCGGCCTGATCACCCGCAGCGAACTGGCCAATCCCTACTTCGCCGCCCTGCGGTTGGGGGCCGAGCAGGCCGCCCGGGGGCTGGATCTGCGCTTGATCAGCGCCACGGCTGAGGCCCAGGAAACCCCCGCCGGCCAGATCGCCGCCCTCGACAAGCTGGTGGCCAGTGGCGCCAAGGTGATCCTGATCACGCCGGCCGACAGCCGCGCCCTCGTGCCGGCCATCGCCCGGGCCCGGGCGCAAGGGGTGCTGGTGATCGCCCTGGATGGCCCCACCGAGCCCGCTACCGCCGTCGATGCGGTGATCGCCACCGACAACCTGGAGGCCGGTGCCCTGGCGGGTCGCTACGCCCGTGCCCTGCTGGTTGCCGCGCCATCGACGCGGTTGGCTCTGCTGGACCTGCCGGCGGGCAGTGCCGTCGGCGCCCAGCGTCGCCAGGGCTTTCTGGCCGGCTTCGGTAGCACCGGCGCCGCCTCCGGCCCGGCGGGTTTGCCGGCTGGGGTGGCCTGTCAGCAGCCAACGGGCGGGGACCGGATCAGTGCCAAGGCCGCCATGGAGGCCTGTCTGAGGCGCGGCCCGATTGATCTGGTGTTCGCGGCCAACGAACCGTCCGCCGCCGGCGCCGCCATCGCCCTGGCCGCGGCCGGACTGACGGCGCGGGTTCCGGTGGTCACCGTCGATGGCAGCTGTCTGGGGGTGCGGGCCGTGGCCGATGGCTATCTGAGTGCCACCGCCCAGCAGTTCCCCGCCCGCATGGGGGAGGCCGGGGTCGCCGCCGCCGCCGCCTGGCTGCGCCAGGGCCAACGGCCGGATCCCGTGCTCAACACCGGCGTCAGCCTGGTGGTGGCCCGACCCCTGGACGGTGTGCCCAGCATCGATCTGCAGGCCGGCCTGGCGGCCTGTTGGGGCGGCGTGCCCGACCTGGCCACGGGCATCCGGGCCTATGCCTATCCCGTTACCCGCCAGGCGGTGGCCCAGGTGCAGGCGGCCGTCGCCGCGATCGAGCAGCGGGGTGAGGCGGCCCTGGTCGGCTTGCAACGGCCTGAGGGATTGGGCGGCACGGCAACCGCCCTGGGCTCCACCGGTTCGGCAGCCTCCGGCGCAGGCACCCCTGGCGCAGGCGTTGGCACAGGCGGCGGCCCCCTGTTCGTGCTTAATGGCCGCGGCGAGCCGCTCGTCTTGCCCCAGGACGGAGGCTCCGCCGCAGCGGCGGCTCTGCCCGACCGCCAGCGCTTGCTGGAGATCGGTAACTCCCAGGCCGGGCGGGGCTGGCTGCAGGACCGCCTCGCCACCCCCGCCGGCGGCCTTCCGCTTTGGCGTTCCACCTATGTGGAGGCCGCACGCACCCCGTCCGGGAGCCGGCTGCTGGTGGGCCGCTCGCTGGTGGACAACCCGATCGAGAACGTCTTTGTGGTGCAGCAGGTGCAGCAGGCTGCAGCCCTGATCAGCCAGCGCGGGCGCAAGGCCTTCCCAGCCCTGCGCGATCGCCAGGGCCGCTTTGTCTTCCGGGATGTCTATGTGTTCGTGCTGGATGCCAATGGGGTGGAGCTGGTCAATCCCTTCTTCCCGGCCCTGGAAGGCCGCAATCTGATCGGCTTGCAGGATGCGGAGGGCAAGGAGGTGATCCGCGATGAGCTGCTGCTGGCGCTGCGCCAGGGCTCGGGCTGGACCGCGGCCCTCTGGCCTGACCCGAGCAGTGGTCAGCCCCGCCGCAAGGTGTCGTATGTCACGCGGGTGACCACGCCCGAGGGCGAGACGCTGGTGGTGGGAGCGGGGGTGAGCGAGCCCCAGGCTCCGCCATTGACCCAGTCGCCGGCGCGCTGAGGGCCGCCGCCTGGGCGCCGGTGGCGACGGATCAGCTGGAAGCGCTGACGGTGCGGGAGATCAGCACCGTCAGCATCACGATCGCCAGCAGTACCTGCAGGGACATCACCAACTTGGCCCGGCGTGACATCACGGCTTCTGAGGTGGGGCCGTAGGTGGAATTGACGTTGAGGGAGATGAACAAATAGTCGATGATGTGCGGTTCTGGAGGATCCTCCCCTTCGCGACTGGGCCAGACGAAGGCGCCGCCCGGTGTGCTGACATCGAGAAAGATGTAGACGAACATGAACACCAGCACGCTTTCCATATAAACAGCCGCCACATCCCACAGGCCGGACAGACCGGCACTGTGCTTGATGCCGGCACTATCGACCATCGACAGCACATTGGTGATCACCTGAATCATCGAGAACAGCAGGTAGGCCAGCGCCCAACGGAACAATTCCCGGGTGTGACCGCGATACAGACTGATGATCAGGCCCACGGTGGTGACGATGAACACCACGGTGCTGATCGAGTCCACCGAACGGAGCAGGTGATTGGTATCGGGAGCAATCAGGCGACGGTGCTCCAGATGATTGACTAGCAGGACATCCATCAACCAGGCCATGGTGATGGCCGCGATCACCGCCAGCCGGCCCCGACCATGGGTGAGTCTCTCCCGCAGAAGATCGGCCGGGCCGGGTTCGGGGTGAAACGGGTTCTGGATCATGTGGACATGGGGCCTGGCAGGGGATGCCGAAGGGTCGGAAACCTCAGAAGAACTGGTCAAAGTTGTCAAAGTCGACCGCCTTGAAGTTGCCGTCCTGGACCTGGCGCATCAATTGCTCCAGCTGGACCCACAGGGCGCCGGCCGTGGCCACCGACAGCAGGAAGGCCACCAGCAGAGCGGCGCCACTGCCGAAGCCGAACACCTGCAGGCTGCCGCCGATGAACAGGGTGACGCCGATCACGGTGCCAATCCAGGGTAGAAGCGTCTCGGTGTTGCCGAGCGGGAGCAGGCTGAGGCGATCCTGTTTCCAGCCATCCAGCCGGTTCTGCACCAACTTGGAGAAGGTGAGGCCGCAGAGCACGGCCACCGCCAGGCCGATGCCGGCCAACACGTAGGGCGGATTGCTGTACGGGGCGTATTCGAGCAGGATCTCGGCCGCATCGAGGTCGCCGAAGAAGCCGCTGGCCTGGTCGAGGGCGGCTTCCTGCAGGTCGATGGGCGGAACGGTCACGGTCAAGGTGCGGGCGGAGTGCGACGTTAATCGGGTCGGGCTGCGGCTGATCCGCTGCTGGATCAGGCGGCCAGGGGATTGAGGCGGGCCAGCATGTCGCCGGCCAGGCGGCGCGCCGAGAAGCGGCTGCGCACCATGTTCAGCAGAGCCTGCAGATCGGCGGTGTTGAGGCGATCGTCGGCCACCAGGGCCAGCAGCATGCGCTGACGCAGACCGCTGCCATCACGGCTCAGCAGCAGACGCAGGCCATCGCGGGCCACCGGCAGCAGGTCAGTGGTGGGGCCATCGTTTTCGACCACCGCCAGCAGATTTTCCAGCCGCTCCACCCGCAGCCGCCCCTGGCGATCGAAGATCACCTCCAGCAGCTTCTCGCGCATCTCGGCCGTGTCTCCCGCCAGCAGGCGGCGGGCTACATAGGGATAGGCGACGCGGATGATGCGGAAGTC
>CAIKWV010000307.1 GCA_903831165.1 uncultured cyanobacterium | reverse complement strand
GGTCGCTGGCTGATGTCGCGGGTGCAGACGGCCGACACCAGGGTCAGGCCCGCATTCATCACCACCAGCGGCAACGACAGGCCGTCGATGCCGAGGCGGTAGTCGAGGCCGATGCTGCTGACCCAGGCGAACGATTCCTGCAGCTGCATGCCGCCGACGCCGGGATCAAAAGCCAGCAACACCCTCAGGCTCCAGGCCAGCTGCAGGGCTAACACCAAGATTGTCACCACCCGCATTCGCCCGGGCACTGGCTGGCCTGGCCAGAACAGCAGCACGAAGGCGCCTAGGAAGGGAATCAGCAGAAGGGTGCTCAACATGGGGTGTTCCTCATCCGTGGAACCAGGAGAGGCTGCCCAGCAACAGCACGATCGCCAGCAGCACCGTCAGCACGTAACTCTGCAATTGGCCGCTGACGCCGAGTTTGAGACTCTGGGCGCTGGCCATCGAGGCACTGCCGATGCGATTGACCAGGCCATTGACCAACACCCGATCGACGCTGTTGGTCAGGGTGGCCAGGCCGGCGACGAAGGCGACGATCGTGGCCCGGTAGATGCGATCGGTGTAAAAGTCGTAGGCCAGCAGATCCTGAACCCAACGCAGCGGCTTGATCACCGAGCGGGACCAGAACCTGTCCAGGCGGATCAGGCAGCCCGCCACCAACCCGATCGAGCCACTGGCGACCACCAGAGCCGTGGTCAGCCCCGAGAAGTTGGTGAGGCTGTGCAGGGAATCGAGGCGCTGGATCACCAGGGGAGTCACCAGCACCAGCACCGCCAGGCTGACCATCGGCAGGGCCATCAGCCAGTTCACCTCCTGGGCCCGGCGGGTCTTGGGGTGGGACACATCCAGGAACACCTGACGGAAGACGCGAACCAGGTTGAGGGCGGTCAGGGCGTTGGTGAGCAACACGATCCCAGCCAACAGCGGCGCCTGGCGCAACAGGGTCTGCACCAGCAGGCCATAGCCCCAGAAACAACCCAGGGGGAGTAGGCCGGTGAGTCCGGCTCCTGCCACCAGGAAGGCCGTGGTGGTGGCGGGCATGCGAGGGCCGAGGCCGCCAAGTTCGGTCAGGTCCTGGCAGTTGGTGGTGGCGATGACGCTGCCCACGCTCATGAACAGCAGCGCCTTGGCCAGGCCATGGGCAAACAGCAGCAGCAGGGCCAGGAACGGCTGCTCAAAGGCGATGGCGATGAACACCAGGCCCAGGTAAGACGTCGTCGAATAGGAAAAGGCCCGTTTGAGATCCACCTGGGCGATCGCCACCAATGCCCCGCCCAGGGCACTGATCGTGCCCACCGCCAGCAGCGCCGTGGTGGCCACGGGAGAGATGCGCACCACGGGCATCAACTTGAGCAGCACCACCGCTCCGCAGGTGACCACGACGGAGTTGCGCAGGATCGAGGCCGGATTGGGGCCCTCCATCGCCTCATCCAGCCAGAGGTGCATCGGGAACTGGGCACACTTGCCCATCGGTCCGGCGATCAGGCCCAGGCCCAGCAGGCTGGCCGCCAGGGGCGAGAACGGCGTCTGCGCCGCCCAGGCATACAGGTCGTTGAACTCCATCGAGCCGGCCCAGGCCGAGAGCGCCACCACCCCCATCAGCAGCAGCACATCGCCGACGCGCTTGGTCAGGAAGGCATCACGGGCGGCGGTGACCACCAGTGGCTGGGCGTACCAGAAACCGACCAGCAGGTACGTGGAAAGGGTGAGCATCTCCAGCAGGAAGTAGCTCATGAACAGATTGCTGCTCAACACCACGCCGGCCATCGCCCCTTCGAAAAAGCCCAACAGGGCGAAGAAACGCGCCAGGGACCACTCCTTGTCCAGGTAGCCCAGGGCAAACACCTGGCCGATCATGCTCATCGCCGTGACCAGCTCCAAGGCGGCCAG
>CAIKWV010000306.1 GCA_903831165.1 uncultured cyanobacterium | reverse complement strand
GGGTGCCATGGCATCCAGGCTATGGGGCTAGCAAGCCGCTGCTTGGGGCAAAGGTTTCGGTAGCTCAGCTGCCGTGCCCAATGAGCAGCGGCAGCCCTCTTCCAGGAACCCCCTCTCCCGCAGGCTCGCCAGGTTGCACCTGCCTAATCCTTGCTCCAGCACACTGGCCCCATGAGCCGTAGCGCCCCAACCCCCACCCTCTCGATCCTGGTCGCCACCTGGAACTGCGCCGGCCAACTGGCCGAGTTCCTGGCCAGCCTGGCCGAGCAGACCTACGCGGACTGGGAACTGCTGCTGCTCGATAACGCCTCCAGCGACGGCACCGCTGAGCTGGTGCAGCGCCACCAGCAGGCCTTCCCCGAGCAGCGGATCCTCTGGAGCAGCCAGCCAGACCTGGGCATCTACGACGCCTGGAACCGGGGCCTGGGCCTGGCGGGCGGCCGCTACCTGAGCTTCATCGGCGCCGATGACACCTTCTGGGCCCCCACCAGCCTGGCGGAGATCGCCGCGCTCACGGCCAGCGGAGCCGACCTGATCACCGCCCGCAACGCTTACTACGCCCCCAATGGCCGCTTCCTGCGCCACTTCGGAGCGCCCTGGGATTGGAAGCGCAACCGCCAATCGATGACGATCGCCCACCCGGGCATGCTGGTCCGCCGGGAGCTGGTCGAGAAGGTGGGCCCGTTTGATGCCAGCTTCCGCATCTGCGCCGACTACGAGTGGTTCCTGCGCCTCCCTAAGGACCTGCGCAGCGTCCACAGCAGCGATTCGATTTTGAAGGTGGTGCAAGCGGGCGTCAGCCACACCCGCATTGGCTTGGTGTTCGCCGAAACCTTCCGCGCCCAACGCCGCCACCTGGGCCTAGCCCCCAGCGCCGCCTGCTGGTCCCTCAACTGGGCCAAGTACGGGCGCAGGAAGTGGATTGGCTTGGCGTGAAGCTCACTCTCCAGGCAGCATCAAGGCATTGCCTATTGACGGGCCCTGTGATGTCTACCGATCTGCCAACCAGGAGGAGCTGGAGACGCCACCTCGCCCTGATCCGGATCGCTGCCTTCTGGAGCCAGCGTCCACCCTTGCCTTGGACTGAGACGCCAGAGGCGATGATTCGCAGCGATCGGGAGCGCTGAGCCCGGTTCTGCCCTGATCGATGCTGCTGCTCAACTACCGGCCGGTGCTGCGCCAGCCCACGGGCATCGGCGTCTATGCCCATGGGGTGTTGCCGGCCCTGCAGAGCCTGGAGCACACCCTCATCCCCGGCGGCGGCGAAGGCGGGGCGAAGGAGCGGCTGAAGCGACTGGCCTGGAGCCAGGCCCGCCTGCCGGAGCTAGCCCGCCGGGCAGGGGCTTCGCTGATCTTTACGCCGGCGCCGGAGGGCTACCTGGGCCGCCAGACCATCCCCCAGGTGGTGATGGTGCACGACCTGCGGCCGATCAGCCATCCGGAGCGCTCCCTGCAGTCGCTCTATTTCCGGGCCTGGGTGCCGCCGCTGCTGCGCCGTTGCCAGCAGGTGATCACCAATTCCCAGTTCACGGCATCCGAAATCGAGCGCCACACGGGCCTGGCCGCCAGCCGGATCAGCGTGATTCCCCTTGGCTACGACGACCAGCTGTTCCGCCCCGCCAGCCCCGGATCTCCCAGCCAGCCCCCCCCAGTCCTGGCAGACCTCCGGGGGCCTTATTTGCTGCACCTGGGCCAGGCCTATCCCCACAAGAACCTGGAGCGCCTAATCCGGGCCTTTGCCCAGGTGGCGCCCGATCACCCAGACCTCAGCCTGGTCTTGGCCGGTAAGCCCCATGCCAGCGAGAGCCCCCGGCTGCAGGGGCTGGTGGAGGCGTTGCAGCTGCAGGGTCGCGTCCGCTTTGTTGCC
>CAIKWV010000305.1 GCA_903831165.1 uncultured cyanobacterium | reverse complement strand
TGATCTCGGATAAGGGTTCTTTGTAGCGGCTCCATGGAGTCCCCGTCCGCCCCTCGCCGTTCCGCTGCTCTGCGGGGCCGCGATCTGCTCTCCTCCGCTGATCTGAGTGCGTCGGAAACCCGGGAGCTCCTGGTTCTGGCGGCTGAGCTCAAGGCGGGACGCCGCCAGATCGACCTCGGCGGCAAGGTGCTGGGCCTGATCTTCAGCAAGGCCTCCACCCGCACCCGGGTCAGTTTCACCGTGGCGATGGCACGGCTGGGGGGGCAGACCCTTGACCTCAATCCTGCGGTGACCCAGGTGGGCCGCGGTGAACCGGTGGCGGACACGGCCCGGGTGCTCAGCCGCTACGTGGATGCCCTCGCCATCCGCACCTTCGCCCAGGAGGAGCTGGCCGACTACGCCCACTGGGCCTCAATCCCGGTGATCAATGCCCTCACCGATCTGGAGCACCCCTGCCAGGCCCTGGCCGATTACCTGACCCTGGCGGAGCGTTTCGCCACGGCTGCCGATGGTCGTCTGGAACTGGATCGTCTCCAGGGGCTGACCCTGGCCTACGTGGGAGACGGCAACAATGTGGCCCATTCGCTGATGCTCTGCGGGGCGCTGCTGGGGGTGAACGTGCGCATCGGTTGCCCGCTGGGCTACGAGCCCAGTGCCGCGGTGCTGGAGCAATCCCGCAGCCTCGCGGCCGCCCAGGGCAGCAGCGTTGAGGTGCTGCACGAGCCGGTGGCGTCCGTGCGCGGCGCCCATGCCCTCTACACCGACGTCTGGGCCTCGATGGGGCAGGAGGAGGAAAAGGCGGCACGACAGCAGGCCTTCGACGGCTGGTGCCTCAACGAGGAGCTGGTGGCGGAGGCGGATCCCCGGGCGATCGTGCTGCACTGCCTGCCGGCCTACCGGGGTCTGGAGATCAGCAGTGGCGCCATGGAGGGATCCGCCAGCCGCATCTTCGACCAGGCCGAGAACCGCCTGCACGCCCAGCAGGCCCTGCTGGCGGCCCTGTTGGGGGGCCTCTGAGCCACCGTTCTGCGTGGGGGGCTCTCAGCGGGGTGTCCCAGCGGCGCGTTGCCGTCGAGGCACGTCACCCCAAGCTTTCGCCGCAACCCCGCAAGCGAGGGCGCACCCAGCATGAGTACGTCAAGCCCAGAGACCTGAAGCCCCAGAGAGCAGAAAGGGACGTGCTGCCGCAGCAATCAACCGCGGCGTTGTGAAGCCACGCAAACTCCTTCAGGCTCGCCATCGCTTGGACCATGACCTGCCCTGAATGGGTCTGGGCCCTGCCTGGGCCTCGATCCTCCCGATCGGCGGTTGTTGTTGATCACCCCTGGACAAAACAGCCCCGACCCGGCAAAACTGGTGTGGTTCATGCGTACTGCTTGTGCTTCCCCCGTCTTCCGGTCCCGGATCTGCGCCCCTCACCAGTGCCCAGCAGGAGCTGTACGACTGGCTGGAGGCGTATATCGGCAGCCATCGTCACAGCCCCTCGATCCGCCAGATGATGGAGGCCATGGGGTTGCGTTCGCCGGCGCCGATTCAGAGCCGGCTGCGTCATCTGCAGCAGAAGGGCTGGATCACCTGGCAGGAGGGGCAGGCTCGCACCATGCAGCTGCTGGGCCAGTCCCAGGCCGCGGGGATTCCGCTGCTGGGGGCGGTGGCCGCTGGCGGCCTGGTCGAAACCTTCGACGACATCCAGGAGCGCGTCGATCTGACGCCGGTGCTCGACACCCGTGGATTGTTCGCGCTGACGGTGAACGGCGATTCGATGGTTGATGCCCACATCGCCGATGGCGACCTGGTGCTGCTGGAGCCCGTCAGCGATCCGAGCCGGCTGCGCAACGGCACCATCGTCAGCGCCCTGGTGGCGGGCAGCGGCACCACCCTCAAGCACTTCCAGCGCCAGGGGAACACGGTCACCCTGGAGGCCGCCAACCCGGCCTATGCCCCGATTGTGCTGCCCGCCGACCAGGTCACGGTGCAAGGCCGTCTGGTGGCGGTCTGGCGCCAGGTCTGAGGGCCGACCCTCGGCGTTGTACTCTGTCTCAGCGCCAGACAAGGCCTACGGGCCCTGCAGCTCTCCAGCTGCAGTTGCGGGATCCCTCCAGCGGTCATCCTGTCCAGCGGATTAACGGGGCCATAGCTCAGCTGGTAGAGCACCTGCATGGCATGCAGGGGGTCAGCGGTTCGAATCCGCTTGGCTCCATTCTTTCAGGCTCCTTGCGCCGCAAGGGGTCTTTTTTGTCGGTCAGGGTGTCGCTGGCCGGCCCGGCGGGGCCGAACAGCGCAAAATCAACCGCAAAACTGAGGCACGCGACGTAACGCCCTAGGGGCTCGTCCCGTTTTGCGCTACTTAGCGCAAAATCGACCGCCCCAATCGGTCCGGATCTGAATGGCCGCGGCTGCTCAGGCGAAGGACCGCGCGATGGCATTGCACTGATCCTCCAGCTGGCTGATCCGCGCCAGCAGCTCCGGGAAGCTCGGGAACTCACCACGCAGCATCCCTGAGTCAGCCATGGCCGTGTAGTCCGACTCCAGGGCCTGCCGGGCGGCATCGGTCGGCACCAGCTGCAGGTTGCCGCTGAGAGCATGGAGGTAGTCGATGGGCT
>CAIKWV010000304.1 GCA_903831165.1 uncultured cyanobacterium | reverse complement strand
TACACGTTGAACAAGCGTGGCTTGTCGAAGTGATCGGCGTGGATATCCTGCATCTTTCCACTGCCGACGATCTCATTGTTGTTGGTGCAGCAAATCAGGCGATATCTTTGCTGCTTGCTTCAGCCAGTTCTGCAGGCTGTTGATCCTGATCACCAGGCCTGTGTCGAGCTGCAGACCGGTCTGTGCTGGCTGTCGCCCATTCAGCGCGGAAACTCCTTCATCAACCGCTGCACTTCGCCGGCGTGGTAGCTGCTGCGGGTCAGCGGAGTGCTCACCACCTGCAGAAAGCCCAGTTCCCTTTCGCCGTGATCGCGGAAGCTGTCGAACTGTTCGGGCGTCACGAAGCGGTTCACCGGCAGATGCCTGGGCCCTGGTGAGAGGTATTGGCCGATGGTCACGATGTCGACCTGGTGACGGCGCAGATCGGCCATCACCGCCAGGATTTCGTCGTCCCGTTCCCCCAGGCCGGCCATCAGTCCGGATTTGGTGTAAGTGCGCGGCCAGTGCTGGCGCACCCGTTGCAGCAGCTCGAGGGAGCGTGCGTAGATCCCTTGCGGCCTGGCCTGGCGGTACAGCCGCGGCACGGTCTCGATGTTGTGGTTGAGCACCTCGGGAGCCCCGGCCATCACCGCCGCCAGGGCGTCCCAGTTGCCGCAGAAATCAGGGATCAGCAGTTCGATCGTGGTCAGCGGCGATCGCTGACGGACCTGCTCGATGCAGGCCACGAACTGGCTGGCGCCGCCATCGGCCAGGTCATCCCGATTGACCGAGGTGATCACCACATGGCGGAGTCCCAGCCGGGCCACCGCTTCCCCCAGCCGCTCGGGCTCGCTGGCATCGAGGGCGCGCACGCTCTTGTCGAAGTCGATGTCGCAGTAGGGACAGGCCCGGGTGCAGCCCGGCCCCATGATCAGAAAGGTGGCGGTGCCGCCGGCGAAGCACTCGCCGATGTTGGGGCAGCTGGCCTCCTGGCAGACCGTGTTCAGCTTGAGATCGAGCAGCAGGTCGGCCACGGCGCCGATGCGTTCCCGCTGGGGGGCCTTGACCCGCAACCAGGGGGGCTTGGTCGCACCGGAGCCGTCCCCGTCAGGGTTGATGGCGTTGTTTGCGGACTGGCTGGCGCTGACCGTCCCCGGGTTGGTCATGGCGGGCCGCGGCGGCTGGTCGATGGCTCTGACTCTAAGCAGCGGGATCGGGGCTCTTCCATGGCCCGCCCCCAAGGGGGAGCGCCGGAGCAGGCGTCCCGGACCCCTGGGAGTGGCGGGTTGATCGCCAGAACCAGCCCGCCTGGGCTGATTGCTGAAAAGCCATTGGAAGCGGTAGGCAGCCTTCCCCCAGCCGGGTGGCACACCGTTGGTTCCAGGGTTCCGTTCGGTAAGGGGCCTGAACCGTCGGAGCCAGACGTTTCCAGCCGTCCCTTGGGGGCCCAGGCGACCGCGACCGCAGCACCGGCAAGCGGGACTGAAGGTGTTGCCTGAAGCCCAATAAGCTCCGCGACTTCCACGCAGGCGCCGTGGAGCTGGTTCAGTCCAGCCCAACAGGGCCGCGCAGCTGGGTGAGATCGGCCAGCCGGCGTCTCTGGGGTGATCAGCAGGGGTTTGGCCGCAGACCCTGATCCGGGCACCGCTGGCCGTGGGGCCATCCCTTAAAGTCCAGCCATCG